>JAMNYN010000553.1 GCA_023622805.1 Pseudomonadota bacterium
TTATCTCGTCGACTATGACTGGAATCAGGCGGCTGCGGACGCACGTGCACATGGGAGGTTGGACTTATCCCCCATTTTGCAAAAAGAAATTATTGAAAATCATTAAAGTCTGGCGTGATGTATTCGGTGCCCGACCTCAACGCCTGGGCTGATGCCCGCAGCTTCGAGTCCACGGTCGACCCCGAGTACAACGAACACCTGGGAGTGAACATCGTGCTGGCCGCTGATCTCGCCGGAGCCGACAGCCATGTCCAGCCCTACACCCCAGAGCCCGAGCAACCAGCGCAGCGAGAAACTCGCCCTGTTCCGCGCCCTGCCAGGCGACATGACGCCGCGCGATGCCCAGGACCTGATGGTCTATCCATTTTTCTCGCTGGCCAAGTCCAGGCGCACCACGCCCATCGATTTCCGCAGCGGGGACGTAAGCATCCTGGTCGAGAGCGCGACCAAGCATGGCATTGCCTGCCGACATCCTAATCTGGGCGGCCAGCCAGATCATCGAAGCCCGGGATGCGGGCCTGTGCCCTTCGCGGCTGATACACGCCCGGCCCCACGAAATCCTGCAGTTCATCGGACGCGGCACGTCGCTGCGCGACTACCAGCGCCTCAAGGCCGCGCTCGACCGCCTGCAATCGACCACGGTGGCCACGTCGATACGGGCCTTGGATGGCATGCGGATGCACCGCTTTTCATGGATCAACGAGTGGAAGCAGCTGGCGAATGCCGATGGCATACCGCAGGGCATAGCGCTCATCCTGCCGGACTGGTTCTATGCTGGCGTGCTCGATGCGGCCCTGATCCTCACCATCGACCCGGCGTATTTCACACTCACCGGCGGCACCGAGCGCTGGCTGTACCGGCTGGTGCGCAAGCATGCCGGAAAGCAGCCGGGCGGCTGGCAGTTCGACTTACGACACCTGTACCGCAAGTCAGGCTGTACGGTGCGCTACTCGGACTTCACCCGCAATTTGCGCGCCGTGGTCGCACGCCAGTCCTTGCCGGGCTACCTCTTGCACATCCAACAGCTGCCCAGCAAGCAGGAGATCCTCATCTTCCGCCCCGTGCCGCCGACGGCACGGGGATAAGTCGTGCGTTGCCTGTGAATTCGTTCGTGCTATCGCACGCACAGGGCTTCGTGCTATCGCACGCATTGCATTCGTGCCATCGCACGCACGAATCGGCTGGAAGCCCAATGCCGGCGCGGGTTTCGACCTCCCCTAACTCTTCTAACTTAATACATCTAACTCTTTAATAGAGGCGCCCTGCCCCGGTGCATAACAGCGGGAATTCCAAACCGGAAGCCCAAACAGCCAGGTTTTTCAAGAAAGAAAACCAAGCCATGAGCCTCGGCCTCCTTCACCCAAAAAGCGAGGTGGTCAAGACACCCCGCACGGCTCAGCACGGAACTCGATCCAGCGGCGCAACCGGATATTCAGCGCAGTCAGCCTGGCAAGAGCTGCGCGAGAGATCTGCGCGCTTGTCGAAATGCACGCACTCGCGTCACCCTCACCGCCCTGTCTGCTGCGTCCATTCGCCGCTCGCAGGGACATCTTCCGTGCAGCATGCTGCGCGTCTTGGCCGCATCGTGCCCGCGCCAATGGCGACCCATGCTGCGGCGCGGCTATCTGCCGGCGCGCATCCCGCTGCTCCGATGCGTTGCGGTAGTCGCGCCGCAACTTGTCTGCATCGCTGACAGCAAACTGCGCACCGACGGCGCGCCTGTGGCCGTGCACACCGCATGGGTCGCCCGCTGCCATCCTGGCCGCAATCACGCCGGCATGCCAGGCGCTCACCAACCGGCAAACCGCGCCCTGCGTAGCACCACCAGGGCATCGCGCCCCCGTGCCGACAGGCTGGGGGCGGATGCAGGGCAAGATAAAAGGTCGCGGCACTGTGTGGCGCGGAAAGTCAGTCTGCACGAGGGGGTGGCGCGGCACGCACCAGATCGCGGCACCGTGCCGCATGCATCGCCCATGCCGCGCCAGCCTTGGGCAAAGCGCGTGCATCCCACGCCGCAGCTGGATGGCCTTGGATGGAGCCGCCCCATGAGCCCACGCGACGACGACCAATTCCGCATCCGCCCTGGCGCACCCAAGCAGCGCGGCGATGCCTTCATCAGCAAGGTATTGCGCGAGGCAAGCAAGGCCGGCGCCAAGGCCAGCAAAGCGGGCAAACGTCCCTGCGCGCGGCTGGTCCGTGGCCATGTCGCGGCCCGTTTTGGCAAAAGTGCGCAGGCACCCAACGCCCGGCGCGTGACCATCAAGACGCGGCTGGTGAACCTCGCCAAGGCTGGGGCGCGCTCCACCGCCACACATCTGCGCTACATCGAGCGTGAAGGCCTTGGGCGCCATGGCGAGCCCGGCAAGGCCTACGGCCCGATGAACGACGATGTAGACCTGAGCGCCTTCGAGAAACGCGGCCGAGAGGACCGGCACCAGTTCCGCATCATCGTCTCGCCCGAGGATGCCGAACATGGAACTGGCGCGGGGGCTGAAGCGGTTACACACACTCCGATCCGTCGCCGCGCCGGCAGACTCTTCCGATCATCTTCGCCGTAGTACGCCCACGTGAGTTTTCAGCAAAGACCTTCTGAGGCAATCTGAGGCATGGTTAGCCAGCACGGTGACAGTAGCCAACAAAGATCGAGAAGCTCAAACCCGAAGGCCGAGGCAGCACGCAGCGCATCAGGAGATCAACATGACCGAGCAGAAAAACACCCAGACGCACAAGCGCCACATCGCAGTAACCGCGGCCTCGCGGCCTTTCGCCCCGCGCAGCGCTGCGGCTATCCCGAACTTCGACGAACTGCCGGATTCCGCGCTGCTGCGTCAGTCGCAGCTGGTGCGCCACCCCAAGCACCCGATCCGTCCCGTGCTGTTGCCGTTTTCTGCAGCCACCTTCTGGCGCCGCGTGCGCAATGACCCCGATTTCCCCCAGCCAGTGAATCTCGGCGGGCGCATCACTGCGTGGCGCGCCGGCGATGTCCGTGCCTGGATAGCAGCTCAGGAAGGAGGCATGTGAAGGCCCGCTTATGGACTTCCGGTTGCCGGAGCAACTCCAATAACTCAGCCCATCAGCTCCGCAACTGAATCACCTGCGCCCCGACCCGGAGCTTGTCCAGGTAGTCGGCCCAGCCATCCATCATCCTGCGCCGCTGTTCCATGAACTCCGCCCGGTCGTAGGCCGCGCCCAGAGGGCCGCTCTTGCCGTGGGCGAGCTGGGCCTCAATGACGTCTGCGGATATGCCAGGCATGCGCTCGACCATCAGCGTGCGCGCCATCGCTCGGAAGCCGTGAGCGGTCATTTCTTCACCGGTGAAACCCAGCCGGCGCAGGGCTGCGTTCACCGTGTTGTCGCTCATGGGGCGCTCACCCATGCGCAAGCCTGGGAACACGTACCGACCATGCCCGGTCAGGGGCTGGATCTCCGCCAGGACGGCCAACGCCTGCGGAGCCAGGGGGACGAAATGCGGGCGGCCGTTGATCTTGCCGTGGATCGTGCGCTTCATGGCTTGGGCGGGGATGGTCAGCATGGCGTGGTCCAAATCCACCCAGGCCCATTCCATGGCCCGGATGTTTCCCGGTCGCTGGAACAGTAAGGCGGAAAGTTGCATCGCCGCCTTGGTGATGGGCTGCCCGCTGTACCCATCGATGGCGCGCAGCAGTTCGCCAGCCTTCACGGGCTCCAGCACGGCGGCCATGTGCTGCACGGTCAACGGCTCCAGGGCGCCTTGCAGATCGTCCACCGGGTTGCGCTCACAGCGCCCGGTTTGCACACCTTAGCGAAACACCTGGCCAGCGGTCTGGCGCAGCGTGTGGGCCGTCTCCTTTGCGCCGCGCTTTTCCACCCGCCGCAGCTGGGACAGCAGCATGGGGGCGGTAATGTCGAGCAGCGTCATGCGTCCCAGCGGTGGGAACAGGTCTTTCTCCATGCGGCCGATCCATTTTTCGGCGTAGCTGTCACTCCAGCCGCTGCGCTTGATTTCGTGGAACTCTCGGGCGATGGCTTCGAAGGTATTGGCTGCTGCCACGCGCGAAACGAGCTTTTCCGCCTGCTTGACCACGCCAGGGTCAATGTTCTGGGCCAATAGTTCACGGGCCTGGTCGCGCTTCTTGCGGGCCTGGGCAAGCGTTACTGTGGAGTACACGCCGATGGACAAGATTTTCTGCTTCCCGGCAAAGCGGTAGGCCTGCCGCCAATACTTACCGGTAGCCTTGACATGCAGATACAGTCCGCCACCGTCAGATGATGTTGCCCCTGTATTCCAGGCCCCGTCCTATTCGCTATAAAGCGCCTGGTCAGCCAATGCGGCCTGTTGCCGCCTGAACTCCCGAGGCGAACGCATTTTCAACGAAGAATGCAGCACGGTCCTTGCGTCACGCCGGTCCATGCGTGCCACGTAGTCGCGTTTGAAGGTGTTCACGAAGCTCTCCGCCATGCCGTTGCTCTGCGGGCTGCAGACCGGTGTGTTGATGGGCTTGAGGCCCAACGCGCGTGCCAGTGCCCGCGTATCGGCCGCGATGTAGGCTCCACCGTTGTCGCTCAGGAACTCCAGCGCATGGGCCATGGGGACTGCTTCCACTGCTCCGAAGCGGCGCTCCACGGCTTCGATGAGCATCTCGCGCACCGGCTCGCCTGGCAGCCCTTTTCCCTCCCAGGCACGCCAAGCCATTACCTCCCGGTCGCAGCAGTCCTTGGCGAACGTGGCAGTCACGGTCTGGCCCGAGTCGCACTTGATTTCCAGGCCATCGGAGCACCAGCGCAGGTCGCTGCGCGAGACGGCCACACGGCCTTCATGCGTGCGTGCGGACTGGCGCCGACGCGGTGCTTTAGGCAACAGCAGGCTGGCTCCAGCCATGACACGATAGACGCGTTTGGCGTTGACCCGTGGAGCGCCTCGCGCCATGCGTTGGCGGTTCACCAGGGCGCAGGCACGGCGGTAGCCATAGCTTGGCAACTGCGCAATCTCCTGGCGCAGTTCGGCCAGCAGCTCCTCATCGTCGCTGGGCGTGCGGTGGCTGCGACCATCGGTCCAACCATCATCACGTCCGAGCAGGACACGCACATGTGAGCGCGCCAGCCCCATCGTCCGGCAGACCGTCTTCACTGGTCTTCCCCGGGCAACAAGGGCGAGCGCGCAAGCCACTTTTTTTCTGCGGCGTACTCCACGGCTTCTTTGAGGATTTCGTTCTCCAGGGTCTTCTTGCCGAGCACGCGCTGAAGCTTGGCGATTTCCGCCCGGGCTGCCGCCAGCTCTGATGCCGGCACTACCGCTTCACCAGCGGAGACAGCGGTCAAAGCACCTTGGCGCTCGAGCTTGCGCCATTGGAACAGCAGCCCAGCGGAGACGCCTTCCTGGCGAGCGACCAGCGACACGCTCATGCCTGGTTCGTATGTGCGGCGCACCAGCGCTGCCTTCTCAGTGACGGACCAACGCCTGCGGCGCTGGTCCGTCACGACTACCTCTACTGACTCCGTATGTCTAGTCATATGCACAGTCCTATTCCTATCTCTAAAGATAAGCGACAGGACGGGGCTGGGGAATCAAGGGGCTATCTCA
>JAMNYN010000238.1 GCA_023622805.1 Pseudomonadota bacterium
AGGGCATATCAGCCGCGCGCCACGGGCCGCGTGGCGTCCGCGCACCATTCGCTCCAGCTGCCCGCAAACAGCGCCGTCGGGCCCAGACCCGCGACTTCCATGGCCAGCAGATTGGGCAAGGCGCTGACGCCGCTGCCGCACTGGTGGACCACGCTGTCGGCGGGACGCTCGCCCAGCAGCTGCTGGAACTCGGCACGCAGCAGTTCGCGCGGCTTGAAACGGCCGTCGGCGCCGAGGTTCTCGCTGAACGGACGATTGAGAGCCCCCGGGATGTGGCCGGCCACCGGGTCCAGCGGCTCGACTTCACCGCGGTAGCGGGCCGGTGCGCGTGCGTCTATCAGTGTCTGGTCCGGGGAGTTCAGCGCGGCCAGCACTTCGGCGGCCGTGACCAGGCGGCGCAGCGGCGGATGCAAGGCAAAGCTGGTCTGGAAATGGCTGGCTTCCGCGCCCTGGGCCACGGGCTGGCCGGCGGCCTGCCAGGCTTGCAGGCCGCCATCGAGCACGGCCACGGCATCGTGGCCGGCCCACTTGAGCATCCACCACAGCCGGCCGCAGAAGTTGGCGCCGTTGCGGTCATAGACCACGGCCTGCATGTTGTTGGCAAAGCCGACGCTGGACAGCCACACCGCGAAGCGCTCGCGGCTGGGCAGCGGGTGGCGCCCGCCCGAAGCGGGCTGGTCGGCCTGCGATACGGCGACCGATCCGTCGCTGCTGGGCATGCCGTGCTTGGCGCTCAGGTCCTGATCCAGGTCGGCGAAGACAGCGCCCGGAATATGGGCCTGCTCATACAACTGACGGCCGATGCTGGGCTTGCCCAGGTCGAAGCTGCAATCGAACACCATGCAGGGCTGGTTGCCCGCGGCATGGCCACTGGCCTGCAGGGCAACGAGTTGCGCGGGAGAAATCAGGGTGGTGTAGGTGGTCATGGACGTGAACGCTCCTCGGCAAGAGAGGCCCCGCCGCGCAGGGCTCTGAAATCGCTTGGCGGTGTTCGGCAATTATCCGACGCAGCGAGGGCGTCTGCAGCGGTTTCGCAGATGCCACAGGTCACAAGTCCATGCAACTGGCGCAGCCCAGCAAGGGGGCCGCGAGCAAGCGCCGCCGCGCAGCGAGGCTGCCGTCCCCCTGGGGGAAGCGACGCAGTCGCTCAGGGGGGGTCAATTCCTACTGCGCATCACCGTAGCCACAATCGCACTGCCGACGATCAAGGCCATGCCCAGCCAGCCCAGGGGCGGAATCACGTCGCCGAACACCAGCACGCTGTAGGCCCCGCCGAAGGCAATGCCCGAATACTGCAGATTGGCCACGACCATGGTGCCGCGCCGGGTCTTGGCGTTGGCGTAGGCGCGCGTCATGCACAGCTGGCCGCCGGCCGCCAGGACGCCGATGGGAATCAGCCACAGCGCAGGCCAGCCGGGGAAGCTGGAAGTGCCTACCACCAGCATGGCCGCCCCGCCGGCCACGGCCGAGCCGAGGGAGAAATAGAACACCACGCGCTGCTCGGGCTCGCCCAGGCGCGACAGTGCCACCACCTGCATATAGGCCAGTGCGGAAATCATGCCCGACATCAGGCCGACGATGCCGGCCAGTCCCTGGTCCGCGTTGATGCTGGGACGCATCATCAGCACCACACCGACAAAGCCCACCAGCACGCTGCACACCACGGGCATGTGCAGCGCCGGCCGGGGCGTGGCCGGCGACGGGCGCCAGGCCATCAGCGCTCCGCCCACCATGAATGCGGCGATCCACAGGCTGCTCATATAGTTGAGCGTCATGGCCGTGGCCAGTGGCAGCTTGGCGATGGCGTAGAACCAGGCGCTCATGGAGATCACGCCGACCAGCGAGCGCCAGGCGTGCATCAGCGGGTAGTCGGTGCGCAGCGCCACGCCCTGGGCGCGGGTCAAGGCCCACAGCAGTGCCATGCTGATGAGGCCGCGGTAGAAAATGATTTCCGCGGTATTGAAGTACTCGGCGGCGAACTTGATGCACACGCCCATGGTGGCAAAGAAGAAGGCCGCGAGCACCATCCAGAGAACTTGCATAAGAAGGAAACGCCAGACATAAAAAAAGCTGCAAACGCTTGTTGGCCAAGCGGGTGCAGCTGGGGTGTTGAGCCGAAAGGCTCAGGCTTGCTTCAAGTCGGCGCCCATGGCGCCGCGGTACCACTCATGAAAATGCTGCATGCCATCTTCCATCGGGCTTTGGTAGGGACCGACTTCATTGTCGCCGCGTGCCAGCAGCGCGCGCCGGCCGGCGTCCATGCGCTCGGCGATCTCATCGTCTTCGAGGCAGGTTTCCATGTAGGCGGCTTTCTGGGCCTCGACGAATTCGCGCTCGAAAGCGGCAATTTCCTCGGGGTAGTAGAACTCCACCATGTTCATGGTCTTGGTCGGGCTCACCGGGTGCAGGGTCGAGACCGTCAGCACATGCGGATACCACTCGACCATGATGTGCGGGTAGTAGGTCAGCCAGATCGCGCCGCGCTCGGGCAGTTGGCCGTTGCGGTAGTTGAGCAGCACTTCGTGCCAGATCTTGTAGACCTCCGAGCCCGGCTGGCCGAACGACGGCGCCACGCCCACGGTCTGCACCGAGTATTCCTTCTGGAATTCCCATTGCAGGTCGTCGCAGGTGACGAAATTGCCCAGGCCGGGGTGGAATGGCCCTACGTGGTAGTCCTCGAGGTAGACCTCGATGAAGGTTTTCCAGTTGTAGTTGCACTCGTGCATCTCTACATGGTCGAGCACGTAGCCGTCAAAGCTCAGCTGCGCACGCGGACCCATGCCGGCGAGATCGGCGGCGATGTCACGGCCGTTGTCTTCGAACAACAGGCCGTTCCACTCGCGCAGGCGGTAATTGTTGAGGTTCAGGCAGGGGTCCTGGCTGAAGTGGGGCGCGCCCAGCAGTTGACCGCTGGGGTTGTAGGTCCAGCGGTGCAGTGGGCAGACGATGTTGCCGCCGGCATGGCCCTTGCCCTGGCCTTGCAGCGAACCACGGCCTTTGAGCATCACCGCCTGACGGTGGCGGCAGACGTTGGAGACCAGCTCCACGCCGCCCTGGGCATTGCGCACCAGCGCGCGGCCTTCGCCCTCCTGGGGCAAGGCGTAGTAGTCGCCGGGATTGGGAACGCTCAACTGGTGCCCGACATAGCGGGGGCCGGACGCAAAAATAGTGTTCAACTCACGCTGGAACAGCGCTTCGTCAAAGTAGCTTGAAACTGGTAGTTGGCTTGCGGCCTGCTGCAGTTGAAGACTTAAATCAGACATGGATGACCTGACCTAAAGACTCCCCACAGGGAGGGTGCGCGGGCGCACACGATAGAAAAAACAAAACCGGCCAGGGACGCTGGCATGCTGCAGGGCTGGCGCATCAGACCGTCAATGCCGGGTACAAATGCTGCAAGCTCCGAAGGATGTGGCCATGCGTCAGGCCGGTTCGACGGGAATGGGATTATAGCTGGCAGGGTTATTTCCGCTTTTAGGGTGCGTGTATTGGGGTCATGGGGAGGGGGCGAATGGGCTTGCCGCCGCTGCTGCTCTGGTGTCTTTCCGCCCGGATGTGGGCGCTGCGCCTAAAATCAGCTGCTTTACCTTCATCTTCCTGCTCTCATGCCCAAGGCTTCCGCTGCTAAAACCACCCCGTCCGAGCCGTCAAGTTACGAAGCTGCACTGGAGGAGCTGGAGCAGCTGATCGCCCGCATCGAATCGGGCCAGCTGCCGCTGGACCAGATGCTCAGTGGTTACCAGCGCGCCGCCACACTGCTGGCCTATTGCCGCAAGCAGTTGGACGCCGTCCAGGACCAGATTCAGCTGCTCGACGAAGGCACGCTGCAACCTTGGAGCCAGGAATGAACCACGCCATGAATGCCTCGATGACGCTGTTGCCTGTTTTTGACCTGTCCGCCTGGATGCAAAGCCGCCTGAACGACGTGGAACAGGGGCTGTCGCGCTGGGTCGGCGTGGATGCACCGGCGCAGCTGGGCGAAGCCATGCGCTATGCCGTGCTCGACGGTGGCAAGCGCCTGCGGCCCCTGCTGGTGCTGGCAGCCAGCGATGCGGTGGGCGGCCTGCAAGCCGCCGCTTTGCGCGCGGCCTGCGCGGTGGAGCTGGTCCACGCCTATTCGCTGGTCCACGACGACATGCCTTGCATGGACAACGATGTGCTGCGCCGCGGCAAGCCCACGGTGCATGTGCAGTTCGGCGAAGCCCAGGCCTTGCTGGCTGGCGACGCGTTGCAGGCCCTGGCGTTCGAGCTGCTCGTGCCCTTGCGGCCGGACGGCGCGCCGGCCGCGGCCAACGATGAAGCCGATATTCCTGCGGCCGTGCAGGCCGGACTGTGCAGCCTGCTGGCGCGTGCCGCT
>JAMNYN010000509.1 GCA_023622805.1 Pseudomonadota bacterium
AACCAGGCCTACAGCCCGCTCGAACAGGTCAACGCCAAGAACGTGGGCGAACTGCGTATGGAATGGTCGTGGTCGCTGCCCGTGGGCGGCCTGACCGAAGTCGCTCCACTGGTGCGTGACGGCGTGATGTTCGTCGGCATGAACCGCGCTGTGGTGCAAGCCCTGGACGCCACCAATGGCAACCTGATCTGGGAATACAAGCACAAGAACCCCGAGTGGACCGGCGGCTACCATGCCAGCCAGGCCGATCGCCAGCGCAACAACATCGTGCTGTACAAGGACAAGGTCTACCTGACCACGCCCGACGCCAAGATCGTGGCCCTGGACGCCAAGACCGGCAAGTCGCTGTGGGAAAGCCAGGTGGCCGACTGGAAGAAGGGCTTCAGCTACACCGCTGGCGCCATGGTCGTCAACGGCCTGATCTACACCGGCATGTCGGGCTGCTCGATCGCCGACACCGGCGGTGGCTGCTTCATCATGGCCCACGATGCCGAGACCGGCAAGGAAGTCTGGCGCGTCAACACGCTGTCCGACACGACGCGCAAGGAAGTGGAAGCTTCGTGGAACGGCATTCCTCCCGAAAACCGCTACGGCGGCTCGGCCTGGATCACCGGCGCCTACGATGCCAAGCGCGACACCCTGTTCTGGGGCGTGGGTATGCCCATCCCTTGGGCCGAGTCCGTGCGCGGCACGACCGGCGGCGCGACGCTGTACACGAACTCGACACTGGCCATCGACGCCAAGACCGGCAAGGTCAAGTGGTACTACCAGCATCTGGGCCGTGACGACTGGGATCTGGACAGCGTGTTCGAACGCGTGCTGGTCGAGTCGGAAATCGCTCCCGAAGCCAAGGAAGTGCGCTACATGAGCGCCAAGGTCAAGCCGGGCAAGAAGTACGACGTCATCGTGACGGTTCCCGGCAAGTACGGCACGGCTTTCGTGCTGGACCGCGATTCGGGCGACCTGCTGTGGGCGCGTGACACCGCATTCCAGAACGTGATCAAGGGCTTCACCAAGGACGGCAAGACCATCCCCAATGCCGACCTGATCTCCAAGACCATCGACCAGACCGTGCACGTCTGCGGCGGCCGTTCGCTGGGCAAGCTGTGGCAAGCCGGCGCGTACAGCCCCAAGACCAACTCGTTCTACTTCCCCATGGCCGAATCGTGCCGTGACCTGACGCCCAATCCAGGTGAATATGTCACCGGCGGCGCGCTGGGCTTCCAGAAGTCGGGTCCTGCCAAGGCCGCTCCCGGCGAGACCAACACCGGCCGTTTCTACGCGTTCAACGTGAAGACCGGCAAGATGGAATGGGTCAAGAAGCAGGCCGCGCTGTTCACTTCGTCGGCGCTGACCACGGCGGGCGACCTGGTGTTCGTGGGCGACAGCATGCGCAACTTCACGGCGTTCGAGCAAGCTTCGGGCAAGCTGCTGTGGAACAGCAAGCTCAACACTTCGGTGTCGGGCAACCCCATGACCTACAGCGTCAACGGCAAGCAGTACATCGCCATCACGACGGGCCCCCACGCCCAGACGCCTACGGCCGTGGCCGTGAACCCCGAGCTGAAGAACGTCAACGACAGCGGACACTCGCTGTTCGTGTTCGCGCTGCCTGACGCCAAGGCTGCGAAGTAAGAAAAGCGGCAGCGCCGGCGCGGCCCAACGGCCGGCCGGCGTGCCTAAAAAACCCCGCCGACAGCGATGTCGGCGGGGTTTTTTATGCTGCAGCGAGAGCGGAGGGCACCGCCAACCACAGCAGGGCGCACAAGAAGCCCACCCCCGCCGCCGCCGGGCCGCCCCAAGGCGGCGACGGCCCCCCGGGGGGGCAGAGAGCCACACGCAGTGGGCGAACGTGGGGGCCTTCTATTTCTTCCCCATGATCCCCCCCAGCACCCCGCGCAGGATTTGCCGGCCCAGCGAGCTGCCCATGGTGCGCATCGTGGACTTGGCCATGGTCTGTACCAGGCCGTCGTGCTTGGCGCCGCGCGGGCCCGTGGTGCCGAACAGCAGGTCGTTGAGGCCGGTCATCATGCTCGAGCCCTGGGGCTGGTCGGCGGGCTGAGCGCCGGGCAGGCTGCCGGGGGCGGTGGTCTGGGCAGCCTGACCTGCGCGCTGCCTGAGGATGTCATAGGCCGACTCGCGGTCTTCGGGCTTGTCGTAGACGCCGGCCACCAGGGAGGACTGCATCAAGGCCTGGCGCTGGGCGGCGGTGATAGGGCCGATCTGGCTGCCCGGCGGGATCACGTAGACGCGTTCGGTGACGCTGGGCCGGCCTTTTTCATCGAGGAAGCTGATCAGCGCTTCGCCCACGGCCAGCTCGGTGATGGCGCTTTCTATGTCCAGGCCGGGCTTCTGGCGCATGGTGGTGGCCGTGGCCTTTACGGCCTTCTGGTCGCGCGGCGTGAAGGCGCGCAGTGCGTGCTGCACGCGGTTGCCCAACTGGGCCAGCACGCTGTCGGGAATGTCCAGCGGGTTCTGGGTGACGAAGTACACGCCCACGCCTTTGGAGCGCACCAGTCGCACGACCAGTTCGATGCGTTCGAGCAACACCTTGGGGGCGTCGGCGAACAACAGGTGGGCTTCGTCGAAGAAGAACACCAGCTTGGGTTTCTCGGGATCGCCGATTTCGGGCAATTGCTCGAACAGCTCGGACAGCATCCACAGCAGGAAGGTGGAGTACAGCCGCGGCGCGTTCATCAGCTTGTCGGCGGACAGGATGTTGATCACGCCCTTGCCGCCGGCATCGGTCTGCATCAGGTCCTGGATGTTGAGCATGGGCTCGCCGAAGAACTGCTCGCCGCCCTGGCTTTCAATCTGCAGCAGGCCGCGCTGTATGGCGCCTACGCTGGCGGCGCTGATGTTGCCGTATTCTGTGGTGAATTGCTTGGCGTTGTCGCCCACATACTGCAGCATGGCGCGCAGGTCCTTGAGGTCGAGCAGCAACAGGCCGTTGTCGTCGGCGATCTTGAAGACCAGGTTGAGCACGCCCATTTGCGTCTCGTTGAGCGCCAGCATGCGGCCCAGCAGCAGCGGGCCCATGTCCGAGACGGTGGCGCGCACCGGGTGGCCCAGCTCGCCAAACACGTCCCACAGCGTGCTGGGGCAGGCCATGGGCTCGGGCAGGGCGATGCCGCGGTCCTTGAGCGAGGCAGCGAGCTTGTCGCCTATGCTGCCGGTCTGGCTGATGCCGGCGAGGTCACCCTTGACGTCGGCCATGAAGACCGGAACGCCGATTTGGGAGAAGCTTTCGGCCAATTTCTGCAAGGTCACGGTCTTGCCGGTGCCGGTGGCGCCGGTGATCAAGCCATGGCGATTGGCGAGTGCGGGCAACAGAGCGCATTCTGTGGCAGAGTGCTGAGCGATCAGGAGCGGTGGGGCCATATCGGGTTTCCTCGGGGGCTGCGTGCTGTCAAAAGTAAAATCGCCACCAGTAGATTAAATCAATACCAAAGGACTTCCTGTGGCAGGACACAGCAAATGGGCAAACATCCAGCACCGTAAAGGTCGCCAGGATGAAAAACGGGGCCGGATCTGGACCCGCATCATTCGCGAAATCATGGTGGCGGCACGCGCCGGCGGCGGCGATCTGGATGCCAACCCCCGGCTGCGCCTGGCGGTTGAAAAAGCCAAGGCCGCCAATATGCCCGCAGACAACATCAAGCGCAACATCGACAAGGCCACGGGCAATCTCGAAGGCGTGAACTACGAGGAAATCCGCTACGAAGGCTACGGCATTGGCGGTGCGGCGATCATTGTCGACACCATGACCGACAACCGCGTGCGCACGGTGGCCGATGTGCGCCATGCGTTCAGCAAGTACGGTGGCAACATGGGCACCGAAGGCTCGGTGGCCTTCCAGTTCAAGCACTGCGGCCAGATTGTTTTTGCCCCGGGCACCCCGGAAGACCAGGTCATGGAAGTGGCTCTGGAAGCGGGTGCCGAAGACGTGGTCAGCGACGAGGAGGGTGCCATCGAGGTGCTGACTTCGCCGGCTGATTTTGAAGCTGTGCGCAACGCACTGGAAGCCGCGGGCCTCAAGCCCGATATGGCCGAAGTGACGATGCGCCCTGAAAATACCATCGCCCTCGAAGGCGATGACGCGACCCGCATGCAAAAGCTGCTGGACATGATCGAAGACCTGGATGACGTTCAAGACGTCTACCACAACGCAGACCTGTGATGAAAATTCTTGTGATTGGCGGCGGAGGCCGTGAGCACGCCTTGGCGTGGAAACTGGCGCAATCGCCCAAGTCCACCAAGGTGTATGTTGCCCCGGGCAATGGTGGTACGGCGTTGGCGGGCGGCAAGCTC
>JAMNYN010000602.1 GCA_023622805.1 Pseudomonadota bacterium
GGCAGTCGGGCTGGCGCCAAAGGTGTATAACTTCCTCCCTTTGGGGTGCGTGTGCCTGGGAGCATGCGTGCCTGTCACACGAAGGAACTATTCATGGGCGCGCAGTGGAAATCAAAGGGCAAGGCGCAGGTTGCCGATGCCAAGGGCAAGCTGTTTGGCAAGCTGGCCAAGGAAATCATGGTCGCCGCACGCGGCGGTGCCGACCCGGCTGCCAACTCCAAGCTGCGTCTGGTGGTCGAGCAGGCCCGCAAGGTGTCCATGCCCAAGGACACGCTGGAGCGAGCCATCAAGAAGGGCGCGGGCCTGACGGGTGAAGTCGTCAATTTCGAGCATGTGATCTACGAAGGCTATGCGCCCCACCGCGTGCCGGTGATGGTCGAGTGCCTGACCGATAACGTCAACCGCACGGCCCCCGAAATGCGCGTGGCTTTCCGCAAGGGCCAGATGAGCGCCGTGGCCTGGGATTTTGACCACGTGGGCATGATCGAAGCCGAGCCATCGCAGCCGGGTGCCGATGCCGAAGTGGCCGCCATCGAAGCCGGTGCGCAGGACTTCGAAGCGGGCGATGCCGAAGGCAGCACGCTGTTCCTGACCGATCCTACCGATCTGGACCTGGTCAGCAAGGCGCTGCCCGCACAAGGCTTCACCGTGCTGTCCGCCAAGCTCGGCTACAAGGCCAAGACCCCCATCAGCGCCTCCAGCCTGAGCGCCGAGCAGCTCGAAGAAGTGCAGGCCTTCCTGGCCGGCATCGACGACAACGACGACGTGCAGAACATGTTCGTAGGTCTGGTGGATTAATACCGCCGCAGGCCCGCGCAAAGCCGGCCAGCGCAACCCGCCCATTGATCCAGGCCCTGGATCAGTGGGCTTTTTTGTTTCTAAGGCAAACCCCGCATGAGCGGTTTCAGGCGCAGGGCCCTGCGTTTGATACCGGCGTGCCCCAGCAAGGAGGCAGCGAGCAAGCGCCGCCGCGCAGCGAGGCTGCCGTCCCCCGGGGAGGGGGAAGAGGCGAAGCCTCTCAGGGGGTGGACCTATTTCGTGCCAAAGATCCGGTCGCCCGCATCGCCCAGGCCTGGCAGGATGTAGCCGTGGTCGTTGAGTTCGCGGTCGATGGCGGCCGTGTAGATAGGCACATCGGGGTGGGCCTTCTGCATGGTGGCGATGCCTTCAGGCGCGGCCAGCAGGCACATGAACTTGATCGACTTGGGCTTGAGCTGCTTGAGGCGCTCCACGGCGGCCGCGGCCGAGTTGCCCGTGGCCAGCATGGGGTCGACGACGATGATGTCGCGCTCTTCCATTTCCGCGGGCATCTTGAAGTAGTACTCGACGGGCTGCAGCGTCTTGGGGTCGCGGTACAGGCCGATGTGGCCTATGCGTGCGCCGGGCACGACATTGAGCATGCCGTCCAGAAAGCCGTTGCCGGCACGCAGGATGGACACCAGTACCAGCTTCTTGCCGTCGATCGCCTTGCCAATCATGGTTTCCATGGGCGTTTCGATTTCGACGTCCTGCAGGGGCATGTCGCGCGTGATTTCGTAGGCCATCAAGGTGCTGAGTTCGCCGAGCATGCGGCGAAAGCTGTTGGTGCTGGCCTCTTTGCGGCGCATCAGCGTGAGCTTGTGTTGGACCAGCGGGTGGTCGATGAGATGGACTTGGCTCATATAGGTCTGTCGTTGACTAGGGAAAATAGGGGAGGGCGGGCTCGTCAGTCCGCCAGAAAACGGGCGTAGCGCTGCAAGTCGACGTTGCCGCCACTGATGATGACGCCGACGCGGGCACCTGCCAGAGCAATGCCGCCGTGCAAGGCCCCGGCGAATGCCAGGGCGCCAGTGGGCTCGACCACGATTTTCATGCGTTCTGCAAAAAAGCGCAGCGCCTGCACCAGTTGTTCGTCTGAAACCGTAAGAATATCTTCGACCGCCGGTTGGATCAGTGCGAAGGGGATTTCTCCCAGCGACTGGGACTGTGCGCCATCGGCAATCGTGTGCGGCGTGGGAATGCGCACCAGGGCGCCGCTGCGCAGCGATTGCTGGCCGTCGTTGCCGGTTTCCGGCTCCACGCCATAGACCTTGCACTGGGGCGCCAGGGCTTGCGCCGCCAGCAGGCTGCCCGAGAGCAGGCCGCCGCCGCCCAGGCAGACGAACAGGTAGTCCAGGTTCGGTACGTCCTCGAGCAGCTCCTTGGCGGCCGTGCCCTGGCCGGCGATCACATCGAAGTGGTCGAACGGCGGAATCAAGGTCATGCCGCGCTGGAGGGCGAGTTGGGCACTGATGGCTTCGCGGTCTTCCGTGAAGCGGTTGTAGGTGACGACCTGGGCACCGTACTCGCGCGTGGCCGCCATTTTGGCGGCCGGCGCGTCTTCGGGCATGACGATGACGGCAGGCATCTCCAGCAAGCGCGCGGACAGCGCAATCGCCTGGGCATGGTTGCCCGAAGAAAACGCCAATACGCCGCCTTTGCGCTGCTCGGGGGAGAACTGCGACAAGGCGTTGTAGGCCCCGCGGAACTTGAACGCGCCCATGCGCTGCAGATTCTCACATTTGAAAAACAGCTGCGCGTCCAACTGGGCATCGATGGTGCGCGACCGGGCCACCGGCGTGCGGTGGGCGAGGCCCTCCAGGCGCCGGGCTGCGGCCTGTACGTCGGCATAGGTGGGGAGGGTGAGTGCGTTGGATGGCATATGCGGCGGTGGTGCGGGCTGGGAGGCGGTGGTGACCATCATAGCGAGGCCCCCAGGCCCGCAGCCGCAAATACAAAGCTGCATGCTCACCCGGCAATGGCTTGAATGGTGCCTGCGCATTGTCGTCAAGCGCGCAGCCCCCGCAAAAATGACCAAAGTCGAGTCTAAATATGTAATAAATAGTAACGTTACTTGTGTTTCACAGTTTTCACAAATTACTGAAAACTGGACAAAGTCTTGTAGAAGACTTGGATGCAAATGAATCGCATTTATATCCAGTTTTGACTTTGCCCGTGTAAGGGCCGCTTATGTGGCCTCTGTAAGAAGATGATGAAAGATGTCGACATGAATTTGTGAAATCGTGATTTTTGCTGCGCGTTTGCGTTGATTGCTTATGGGTGGGCTTTATGCATGCGAGGTCTTGTCAAGTCAACAGGGGTGTGACCCTATTGATTTGTGTGTCATTTTCTGTATGTGAAATTTATGCAACGATAAGTACACATTTGTACGTTCAACCACGAAAAGAGCTCAACAATCATGTACGTGAAGACCCTGGTGGCAGCCCTGTCGGCTGCTGCGTTCATGGCTCCTGTCAGCCTGCTGGCACAGCCCTCCAACAATTTCACCCTGATCCAGGGCAAGACCCTGGCGATGGGCAAACTGGTGGCTGCCGCCGATGGCCAGACGGCCTACACGTTGCTGACCGATTCCCAGAAGAGCGACGAAAAAGCCGCGGCGTTGGCTGCATGCGACAAGGCTTGCCTGTCGCAGTTCACGCCTGTGAAGGCACTGAGCGCCAAGCCCCAGGGCTGGTTGCTGGCCCAGGGCCTGGTCGGCGCTGTCAAGCGCGCTGACGGCACGCTGCAAGCCACATTCAACGGCCACGCGCTGTACACCTTCGCCGGCGACAAGGCCGCGGGTGATGTGAACGGCCAGGGCTTCAACAACGTGGCCTACGCGGTCACGACCGTCGGCAAGATCAACACTTCCGCGCCCAAGGTCGCGCAGGCTGCTGCCGCCGTGAAAACCGTGGCTCCCGTGGATGCTGCCCAGTTCGAACTGGGCAAGGACAAGTACGCCGCGACCTGCGCCGGCTGCCACGGCCCGAACGGCGAAGGCGCGTTCGGCGCGCCTTTGAAGGGCAACAAGATGATCGGCAACGACGAAGCCTTCATCAAGCAGATCCTGGTCGGCAGCGGCGACATGCCCAGCTTTGCACCCATGCTCGCGGACGCTGATGTGGCCGCGATCGCCAGCTTCGCACGCAACGCCTGGGGCAACAAGCTCGGCGGCGTCACCGTGGACCAAGTCAAGAAACTGCGCTGAGTCGCTATCCCTGCAGCGCCGGCCGCGGCCCGCGCTCGGGATGCCCCACGCCTTTCCACCCATTTGACGGAATTTGCATTCATGAATTTCAAGACCCTTGCCCTGGCTGCTGCGATCAGCGCCACTTTCGTGCCAGCAGCACATGCCGACATGGCCGCCTACCGCCCCGTGACGGACGCCAACGTGCTCAACCCAGAAGCCGGTGAATGGCTGATGTGGCGCCGCACGCTCGACAACCAGGCCTACAGCCCGCTCGAACAGGTCAACGCCAAGAACGTGGGCGAACTGCGTAT
>JAMNYN010000544.1 GCA_023622805.1 Pseudomonadota bacterium
GCATCACCGAGTCGGCACTGACCAGCTTGCTGCCCCAGGCCTTCGCGGCGCTGCAGCGCCAGGCGCCCAGGATTGCGCTGCAGATCGATCGCGGCACGACGCCCGACCTGCTGCAAAGCCTCAAGGCCGGCCGCGTCGATGCCGCCGCGGTGGTGCGGCCTGTTTCAGGCGGATCGAGCCGGCTGCTGTGGACGCCGCTGCTGCGCGAGCAGTTCGTGCTGGTCGTGCCGGCGCAGATGGCACCGGGCACCGTCAAGCAGATCCTGACCCATTCCCCCTGGATACGCCTCGACCGCTCCGTGGTCGCGGGGCAGATGGCGGCGCGCTTCGTCAACCAGCTGGTGCCGCAGCGCCAGCCGCTGCTCGACGTGCCGGGCATGGACGCCATCGTGGCCATGGTCGCCGCGGGCATAGGCGTGTCGGTGCTGCCCAAGATCCGCTACCAGCTGCGTGATGCCTACGGCGTGCGCGAGATCCCCCTGGGCCGCGCCGCGCCCGTGCGGCAGATCTGCCTGGTGCGGCGGATGGCAGATGCAGGCATGCGCCGGCTCGACGCCGTGGAGCAGGCATTCGTGGAAGCTGCGGCACAGCCCTGATGAAGCACGGCGTGCTGCGCATGACCGTCATGGCCGGCGCCCTGCCCTTGGTCAGGCCCGGCTGAACCCCCCAGCCCTCACAGCAAGGCAATCCCCGGCAGGCTCTTGAACGAGCTTTCGCGCGTCACCTGCACAAACTCCTGCAGCCAAGGCTGGGCTGCGTCGGCCGTGCGCGCGGCCATGAACAGCTGGCCTTGCAGGCCCTGGGGGCCTATGGATTTGGCCGTCACGTACTCACGGTTCAGATAGCTTTGCGCGGCCCAGCGCGGCAAGGTGGCGATGCCGCGGCCGCTGGCCACCAGTTGCAGCATGGCCACCGTGAGCTCGGTCGTGCGCCGGCCGGCCGGCGTTATGCCCGCGGGCACCAGCACCTGGCGCATCACGTCCAGCATCTCATCGGGCACGGGGTAGGAGATCAGCACCTGGTCGGCAAAATCCTGGGCCGAGAGCGACGGCTTCGCGGCCAGCGCGTGCTCGTTGGCCACCAGGGCCACGATCTCGAAGCCGAACAGCGCAAAGCTGTGCACGGCGTCGCTTTCTTCGGGCTCGGCCAGAATGGCCACATCGGCCTTGCGCTGCAGCACCAGCGCCACCGGGTCGGGGTGAAAGCCCGAAACAATGTCCATCTCCACTTCGGGCCAGCGCTGGCGAAAAGCGTCCATGGCCGGCATCAGCCAGTCGAAACAGGTATGGCATTCGACGGCAATGCGCAGTTGGCCCGCGCCGCCCGTGGCCAGCCGGGCCAGGTCGCGCTCGGCGCTTTCCACCTGGGGCAGCACGCCATCGGCCAGCGCCAGCAGCCGCAGACCTATGGCCGTGAACTGCGGCGGCACGGACTTGCGCTCGAACAGCGGGCCGCCAAAGCGCTCTTCGAGCAGCTTGACCTGATGGGACAAGGCCGACTGGGTCAGGTTGAGCAGTTGCGCCGCGCGCACCAGGCTGCCGGTGTCACGCAGCGCGACCAGCGTGCGCAGGTGGCGGATTTCGAGGATGGAACTGAGCACTATTAGTTTTATTCAAGTTGATGCGGTAGATTTTTCGTTTGAATAATAAACGCGTTGCGATGACCATTGCGGCCATGACGATACCCACACATATCCTGGGCTTGCCCCGCATCGGCCAGCAGCGCGAAGACCAGACCGCCGCGCTGCGCGCCCGCCACTGGCAGCTGCAACGCGACGCAGGCCTGGACCATGTCAGCGTCGGCGACTGCGCGCTGTTCGATCCCATGCTGGACCATATGCAGTTGCTGGGCTGCGCGCCCGACGGAGCGCCGCCCGACGGTACGCCGCCCGACGGATCGCCGCCCGCACTGAACACCGCCCAGTGGTTTGATACCGACTGGCAATACCTTGTGCCCGAATTCCATCGCGCCACCCGCTTCAGCCTGCATGCCGAGCGGTTGCTGGCCGAAGTGCAACAGGCCCAGGCGCTGGGCCACCTGGTCAAGGCCACGCTGCTGGGCCCGCTGAGCTTTCTGTGGCTGGGCCAATCGCAGGACGGCGTGGACCGGCTCGCGCTGCTCGATCAACTGCTGCCGGTCTACACCCACTTGCTGGCCCAGCTCAAGGCCGCAGGCGTGCAATGGGTGCAGGTGGACGAGCCCATCCTCGGGCTGGACCTGCCCGACGCCTGGCGCCATGCCTATGAAGGCGCGTACTGGCAGCTGTCGCGCTCGGGCGCGCAAATCCTGCTCGCCACCTGTTTCGCTTCGCTGGGCGACAAGCTGCGTCTGGCCTGCCAGTTGCCTGTCGCGGGCCTGCACATCGATCTGGTGCGTGCCCCGCAGGATCTGACGGGCGTGCTCGACTGGCTGCCGGCCTACAAGCTGCTGTCGCTGGGCCTGGTCGACGGCCGCAGCGACCTGGACGCCGCCCTGCGGCTGCTCCAGCAGGCCAGCGCCAAGCACCGCGGGCCGCTGTGGATCGCGTCTTCGTGGCCACTGCGGCATGCGCCCGAGGATGCGCCGGACGCCGGCCTGCGCAGCTGGCTGGCCCTTGTGGGCGAAAAGCTGCAGACCTTGCAATGCCTGCACACGGCCGCGGCGCCGGCAATGTCCGAAACCCAGCGCCCGCCCCTGGCCTGCACCGCCTGAGCGCAGGCACTATGCTTGGCATATGTCCAGCAAAACCCTGCTCATCGTCTACCACTCCATGACCGACGGCACGCGCCAGATGGCCCAGGCCGCGCGCGACGGCGCCGCCGGAGAAAGCGGCATCGAAGTCCGCCTGCTGCACGCCAGCGAAGCCGGGCCTGCCGATGTGCTGGCGGCCGACGGCTATATCTTCGCCACGCCGGAAAACCTCGCCGCCATCAGCGGCCAGCTCAAGGACTTTTTCGACCGCAGCTACTACGGCGCGCTCGACCGCATCAACGGCCGGCCCTACGCCAGCCTGATCTGCGCGGGCAGCGACGGCGAGAACGCCGCCAAGCAGATTGCACGCATCGCCACCGGCTGGCGCCTCAAGGCCGTGGCCGATCCGCTGATCGTCTGCACCCATGCGCAAACACCCGAAGCCATTCTCGCGCCCAAGAAGATCGCCGCACCGGATCTGCTGCAGTGCTATGCGCTGGGCGAAGCCATGGGCGCGGGGATGGCGCTGGGCGTGTTCTAGGGGCAGCAACACACCTGCAGCGGCCCAGGCCGCTATACGTGCTTGTGGAATTGCGCCTCGATCTCGCGCGCCGTGTCCAGCAAGGCCGGCCGGATCTCATCCATGTACAGCGCCGAGGACATCAGCGCCGAAGGCCCTGCCGAGCTCAGAATCATCATGGGCAGGCGCTTGTCCAGGTGCAACGGCGCGGCGATGGAATTGATTTCACGTTGCCAGTCGCCAAACGAACTGCAGCAGCCGTATTCGCCCAACTCGGCCACGGCCCGGCCTATGTTCGCTTCCAGGGCCGGCCAGGCGGTGGGGTCCAGGTTGCGCAGGCGCTCTTCAATGCTCTTGCGGGCCGTGGGCTTGGCGGCCGCGAGATAGGTGCGGCCCATCGACGTCCTGGCGATCGGGATTCTGGAGCCTATGTTCAGCCGCACGGTGATCAGCGAAGCCGAGCGGCAGGTCTCGATGTAGAGCATGGACATGCCGTCGCGCATGCCCAGCGCAATCACCGAATCCGTCCTGTCGGCCAGGGCCTGCATGAACGGGCGGCTGACTTCGATGGCGTCCAGCCGCGACAGCGTCGTGCCACCCAGCTTGAGCGCGGCCATGCCCAGGCGATACCGGGCGGTACCGGCGTCGTGGTACAGATAGCCCAGCGTGGTCAGCGTGAACGTCAGGCGCGACACCGTGGACTTGGGCAGCTTGCAGCGCGCCGCCAGCTCCTGGTTGCCCAGCTTCTCCTCACCGGACTTGAAGCACTGCAGTACCTGCAGGCCCCGTGCCAGGGCCGTGACGAAGTGCCGGCTGTCCTCTGGCACCGCCGTTTCTTCGGCCAAAGAGGAATGGCGCGCAGGTCTGGGCGACATGGGCAGGCCGATCAACGGCCGGCGCTCTGGCGCAGGATATCGTCCTCCACTTCGCGCAAGCGGTCCTTGCCGAAGAACATTTCCGTGCCGACGAAGAAAAAGGGCGAGCCGAAGGCGCCGCGTTCGTAGGCCTGCTGGGTGTTGGCCAGCAACTCGTCCTTGACGCTCTGGTCCTGCATCCCCTGCAAGATGGCGGGCGCATCC
>JAMNYN010000618.1 GCA_023622805.1 Pseudomonadota bacterium
GGACGGTGGCTACACGGTGTCCAAGCTCTCCGCCTCGGTGGCCGACGTGACGCCCGACAGCTTTCGCCTGCTGCCGCTGTTCTTTGGCGCCTGGATGGCGCAAAAGCAGTTCCTCAAGATCCGCTTCGGACGGCGTTTTTTCCAAGAACTGTTCACGCCCACGCGCTTTGCGCTCGACCAACCCACGCCGTTCGAAAAAACCCGCACACTCGACCCCGGACCCAATACGGGCTCGGTGCACGCCGCGATGCGGCAACTGCAACAGGCCTTCCCGGTGTTTGCGGGCGTGCAAGTGGCCCAGGCCTGGGGCGGCATGATGGACGTCACGCCCGACGCCCTGCCCGTGATCTCGGCCGTGGACAGCATCCCGGGCTTCTTCATCGGCACCGGTTTCAGCGGCCACGGTTTTGGCATAGGCCCGGCGGCCGGCGAGCTGCTGGCCCAGCTGGTGCAAGGCATTGCGCCCCGCGTAGCGCCCCACGCCTTTCGCCTGTCGCGGTTTCGCGCCTGACGGCGCGGCCACCCACCCACTTCACCCCCGCCCCTTCCCATGAGTAACGATTCCATGAACCACTCTCAAGCCAAGCTGGTGCGCTGGCAGACCGCCGAACTGATCAACCCCGTCGCAGGCGCCCCGCGGCGCCCGCTGTCAGGCGACACCCGGACCCTGACCATGAACACCTTCGAAGGCCATGGCGGCAAGGCCACGGCCGGTGTCTGGCAGGCCACGGCCGGCAGCTTCCGCTCGGACACCACCGGCTACATCGAGTTCTGCCACATCGTCGAAGGCAGCTGCCGCGTCGTCGACCCGGACGGCACGGTGCATGCCCTGCAGGCGGGCGATCCCTTCGTCATGCCCGAAGGCTACAAGGGCCACTGGGAAGTCGACGAGTTCGTCAAGAAAGTGTATTTCGTGGTCGTCACCCGCTGAGCCACCGCGGGGCCCTAGGTCAGGGCCGACAGGGCCTCGTTGGCGCTGCGCCTCACCGCCACGGCCAGCGCCACGATGGCCAGCAGCAGCGGTGCGATCGACACCCACAGCACCATGTTCCAGCCATAGGCGGACAGCAGTCCGCCCGAGAGGAACGAGCCGATCACCATCAGGCCGAAGACGATGAAGTCGTTGAGCGACTGCACGCGCGTGCGCTCCTCGGGCCGGTGGCAGTCCAGCACCAGGGCGGAGGCGCCCAGGAAACCGAAATTCCAGCCCACTCCCAGCAGGACCAGGAAGGCCCAGAAGTGCGCGACATCCACGCCGCCCAGGCCCACGGCGACCGAAATCCCGGTCAGCAGCAAGCCCAGGCTCGCGATGCGCACCGCGCCAAAGCGTGCGATCAAGCTCCCCGTGAGGAAGCTGGGCGCGTACATGGCGATGACATGCCACTGCAAGCCCAGGTTGGCCGACACCTGCGAATGTCCGCCCATGTGCATGGCCAGCGGCGCCGCAGTCATCAGGAAATTCATCAGCAGATAGGACACTGCCCCGGCAATGACCGCCGCGATGAAACGCGGCTGGCGCGCGATCTCGGCCAAGGGCCGGCCGGCCGTGATCTCCGCGGCCGTGGGCATGGGCAGGCGCACGCCCAGCAGGATGAAGGCCGAGACCACCGCCACCAGGGCCTGCACCAGAAAGGTCGCGGCGAACATGTGCGGCGGCCAGAGGTCCATGGTCCAGGTCACCAGCTGCGGCCCCACCACCCCGGCGGCCACCCCGCCGGCCATGACCAGCGACAGCGCGCGTGCGCGCCGCTGGGGCTCCACCCCATCGGCGGCCGCAAAGCGAAACGACAGCACCACGGCCGCGTAGCTGCCGCCAAAGAAAGTCGCCAGACAGAACAGCCAGAACCAGCCCATGGTGACGGCGAGCATGGCCAGCAGACCAGTCAGCACGCCCGCGCCCGTCCCCACCAGAAAGCCCGCGCGCCGGCCGTGGCGCCGCGTCAGCGCGCCCAGCGGCAGAATGCAGGCCGCCATCCCGACCACGAAGATGGAGATCGGCAAGGTGGCCAGCATGGGCGTGGGCGCGAGCATGTCGCCGACGATGCCGCCGGTGGCATAGACCACCACCGAGTTCGCGCCCGCCAACGCCTGGGCGATGGACAGGCGCCAGATATTGCCGCGCTGGATTTTTTCAGGCAAAACCTCGGCGAGGGGGCTGGCGGGCGCGGTACTGGTGTTTGTCATTTTTTGTCGTGGTGATGCAGTGCCGGGGCGTCCATTGTCAGCACGCCGCGGCCCATGGCATTCGCAGGATGGCGTGGGCACGATCTTACTCAGCATCAAGACGGGATGACGAACTTCCATCGGCGTGCGGGACCAGCGTCTGGTGCGCAGGTGAACGCCTGCCCGCGGCCCGCCACTGCGCGGGCGTTCTCATTTCCTGCCTCGCCGCCGGGCGTGCACCGTCCTTTTACACGTCACGTCTCCTGCAAGAAGTCCAGCAGCGCCTGGTTGAACTCCTTGGCATGCGAAAGATTGCAGCCATGGGGACCGCCCTTGTGGTGCCGTTGCAGGTCCGGACCAGCGAACTGGGGAACGTTGACGTAAGGCATGTGCACTCCTTCGTGATGATGTAAACGTCCAGGGTCGCCAGCGCGCAGCGCGCTGTCTGTCGTCCATTCACGACAACCCGCGAATCAATGGAAACCAGATGTGCGGTTGTAGGACTCACCGGGCAGGCCGCCGGCTCCTGCACTGGCAAAGATTGGCTTGCTTGCTTACGTCGGCTCCACCCAGGCCTTGCGAGCATGCAAGAAGGGTGACGCAAGCCGATCACCGCGGAAATCCACCTCATTCTCGAATGTACCCAGGAGCAGATATGAACACGACCCATTGGATGCGCAAAAAAATTCTCTACCTCGCCACTGTCAGCGCCGTGCTGACCTTGTCCGCCTGCGGCGGCGGCAATGACGATGACACCGCGCCTAGCGGCGATGTCGGCATCCTGTTCATTTCCAATGCGACGAACACCAGCCTCAACGGCTGGTACGGCAGCGGCAACGTGGGCCTGAGCGGCATCAAAGACACCGGTGCCATTGGCCCGAACGAGTGCGCTTTCGATTTTGACAACTTCATCA
Source organism: Pseudomonadota bacterium (assembly GCA_023622805.1). Lineage (GTDB taxonomy): Bacteria > Pseudomonadota > Gammaproteobacteria > Burkholderiales > Burkholderiaceae_C > Comamonas > Comamonas bellezanensis. The sequence goes on from JAMNYN010000618.1 coordinate 3,078, forward strand.
AGGTGCAAGGTGACCGCACGCTGGCCATGATGGGCGATGTCCGCTACGCCTATCCCAGCAACAGCACCCCTGCGCTCAACGGCGACAACATCAAGATCAAGGACACCACCTACAAATTCGTCAAGGAAGGCACCAATCTTGGTAACGCGAAAGTCAACCTGACTACGGGCACCATCACGTTCGACAGGCTGCTCGCCCGAGACGCCAGCAACAACTCGGTGGAACTGTCCGGCGCCATCAAGCTGCCTGACGAAGCGAGCCGCGATGCGGCGTGCAAGAAGCCCGTCGGTTGAGATCTCAAAGGAGAAAGCCATGTCTACAGACAAACAAGAGCCAGGCAAGAACAAGGTGGAAAACGACCACAACCGCCAAGGAAACAAGGCGCCGACCCAAAAGAACCAAGCCCAACGCACGCCTCAAAGCCGCAGCGACCGGGAATCACATGTCGGCAGCGGCAACCAAACCCAGTCACGTCAAGGCACAGACAAAGGCGGCCCCCGGGGCGCTGCTTAGTGGCCTGGGGTGCCACAACAATCCAAGGAGCCAACGCTGATGTCAATGCATCCCAAAGACCCGCGCAAGGAAGAAGATCCCACGCCGGAGCCGATTGATCCGCCTTCGGATACACCCGCGGTGGAACTGCCGCAAGAGCCAGGCAAGGCGCCCAACAAGGAGCCCAATATTTAAGGCGAGCGACATGCCGGGCCGCGGGCCCAGCGGCTCTGCGCGCAAAGGCGGGAAGCTGGGTGTCGCAGCCTCTGCAGCTCGCACAGCGGAGCTGTGCTCAGCGTCCGCCAAGAAGGGGGCAGCCACTCGAAAGCGCAACGCAGAAGCCCCAAAAAAACCAAGCCAGCGACGGTCCGTCTTGACCGTCGCTGGCTTGCATTGCTGGCGGTGTTCACGCCCCACCGCGTCTGCGGCTTATCCGGAGCGAACAGGCCCTAGATAAACGGAACGCCGTAGTAATCGTGTACACGCCTTCCGTACTCATCCGTGTATTCCGGGGCGATGTCGCGTTCATAACGGGGCGCCTTCTCCAGTTGCTCCTTGGAGAGTGACACCACGTAGCCTTCCCGGTCTGGGTCGTACGTCAACGTGTCCCAAGGCAGTGGATAACGGTCAGTTCCTATCCCCAGAAAACCGCCGAACTCCATGACGGCGTATCG
>JAMNYN010000689.1 GCA_023622805.1 Pseudomonadota bacterium
AGAGCGCAGACAGTTCACCGCCGAGCATCCCGTGGTCCGCACCCACCCCGAGACGGGACGCAAGGCGCTCTATGTCAACGTCGCCCATACCGCTGGACTCAAGGGAATGACCGACAGCGAAAGCAAGCCCCTGCTGCAGTTCCTGTTCCAGCACCAGATCAAACCGGAATTCACCTGCCGTTTCCAATGGAGTACCCATTCCATTGCACTGTGGGACAACCGCTGCACGCAGCACAACCCCGTCAACGACTACCACGGCTCGCGGCGCATCATGCAAAGAATCACGCTCAAGGGGGACCGGCCAAGGTAAGCGGCGCGCTCATGGCTGGGCAGGATCGGTGGGCACAGCCATCCTGAAATGCGCGGTCGCCCGGGCTTCGATCGAATGCCAGATCTCGGCCGACATGGGCTTGCGGGACTCCTCCAGAATGTGACCGATCAGGCCCACGGCACGCGCCATCACGCCAAGGCCGCGGCAGATCTGCCAGTCAAAGCCCATCTCGCAGCACAGCGCGCCGATCGCACCGGTGGCATTGACGGGAAGCAGCTTGCCACTTGCGCGCGCCGCCTCCGCGGAGACCGCCTGCATCAGTTGAAGGTAAGGACCATCAAAGCCCGTCTCGCGCGCGATTTCGAAAAGCCGCGGTGTGCGTGGATCAATCGGCTTGTGGAACGGATGGCCAATACCGGGCACGATGCGGCCCTGCGACTGGAATGACTGGACGACAGGAGCGGCAAGGCGAGCGAAGTCGGCTTGCGCGTCCGGCGCCGGCATGGCCTCCACCAGCATCTTCGCTGCCCCCTCGATGCTGCCGACGAAGACCGTACCGAGCCCATTGAGGCCAGCCGCCACGGCGCCCTGAAGCGATTCAGGAGCCCCCAGATAAGTCATGCGCGCGACGATGGCACTGGGAGTGATCCCATGCTCCACCAGGGTCACGACCATGGCATTGAACATGCGCGACTCGTTGGCATTCGGTGGCCGGCCGGTCAGCTCCATGAACCCCATATCGCCCAGATTCATATGCCCGAGGATCTCGGACGTGAAATCCTTGCCGAAAAGCGTGATGCTGCTGGCATCGCTCCAGCCGATGTCGGTGCGGATGGGTTGGTCGGGTCTTGTCATGCTCAGTGATCTCCTTTTGTTCAATCGACTTTGGCGCCAGAGGCCTTGATGATCGGTTTCAGTGCTTTCGATTCGTCCGCCATGCGCTGCCTGAGCTGCTCTGGCGTGCTGGATACCGCATCGAATCCCTGCTTCGAGAATGCGGCCACTATTTCGGGCGTCTGGGCAATGCGGCCGACCACTCCACTGAGCTGGCGCACGATGTCGTCCGGCAGCCCGGCCGGCCCGAACAGGGCAAACCAGCCGACACTGGAGAATCCGGGCAGCGATTCGGCGATGGTCCCCAGTTCGGGCACCTGCGCGCTGCGCGTCGTTCCGCTGGTCGCGAGTGCCCGCAGCTTGCCGGCTCGCACCTGCGGCAGGGACGTCGCCATCACATCGAACATGAAGGTGGTGTTGCCAGCCATGAGGTCAACGAGCGCAGGAGCACTGCCCCGGTAAGGCACATGCGTTGCCTGAACTCCCGCCATCCGCGCAAAGTTGAACCCACCCAGATGGTTGCTCGAACCATTTCCCGCCGAACCGTAGTTGACCTTGCCAGGATTCGCCTTGGCGTAACGGATCAACTCAGCCACGTTGTGCACCGGGAGCCCTTCGTTCACGACCAGCACGTTGACGTACTCTGCCACCATCGAGATCGGTGTCATATCGGTGGCCGGCGAGTAGGAGAGGCTGGTGTAAAGCAGGGGGTTGACGACCTGGCTGCCGTTCGATCCCAGGCCCAGCGTATAGCCGTCCGGCTTTGCCTTGGCGACCTGCGCCATGCCGATAGCGCCATTGGCGCCTGCGACGTTCTCCACCAACACCGGCTGGCTCACCACATCGCCCAGTTGCTTTGCCAGTTGCCGGGCCAGCGTGTCGGTAGGGCCTCCCGGTGGAAACGGCACGATCAGTCGCACCGGCTTGGACGGCCAGGCCTGTGCATGGAGATTGCCAGCCGCAAGAACGCCCATTGCGGCCATTGCAAACGCCATGGCATGGCGCCTCGTCCATCTTGGCTGCTTCCTGTGCGGCCGGTGACCCACTGTTCGCACCGCTGCGATGTCATTGCTTGTTTGCACGTTACTGCCTCCATCGATGAGCAGGACTGGATGCTATGGGGGCAAACGTTCAAAAACAAGAACATCCATTCGGCATTACGAACAGCATCCAAAGCAAGGTGAAAAATCGAGCACGTGGATGCCATTTGTTCCACCGACTGAATTCCGGCCTTCGCAACACGCAGGCAACCCCAGCGGGCTACCTGTCATCACCCTGCCCCACCAGCGGCCGCTGTCGGTGTGAAACAGCGCGCCAAGGGCCCCGCCGCCATTGCCAATGGCTCGCGGAAAAGGGCCAGCGTGGCGGACGCGCATCAGCCCTGGGGCGAAGACTCCTGGGCGGGCTCCTTGTCGTCATCCAGCCGCTTCATGTTATCCAGCAACTTGAGCAGGTAGTGCAGCGTATGGGCGAGATCGTTGGTGGAAAAGCCATCCAGCGCCTGCTCGTAATAGTCATTGATCTTGGGCTGCGCCAGCCGCACCCAGACATCACGGCCTGATTCCGTCATCGTCACCAGGCGGGACCGGCGGTCGCGGCCATCGGGCGCAGAGCCGATATGGCCGGCGCTCTCCATACGGCTGATCAGGCCGGACAGATTCTGGCGACTCACCATCAGGTAGCGAGCCAGATCGCCGACGCTCATGCCGCCCTCGGCTTCCGTTCGCGACAAAGCGCCCAGCACCGCCCACTGCTGCGTCGTCAGGCCTTCCGCCTCCACCGCACGCGTTCCCGTTTTATGCAACATATTTGCACATTGATACAACCGAAAAAACAACCTATTGGCCAGGTCAACGCGCGAAGCTGCGCCATCTTTGTTAGGGTAAACCATAAAAATCCTGCAAAAACATACGCTTGCCCTCGAAAGTAGCATCGTCTAATATACGTCAACACATTGCCATAATAACCAGGCGAATGCAGTAAGCATACCAACCTCAACGACCAATGGAGAAAAGCATGGAAAAACTGGAAAACAAGACGGTCATCGTGACGGGCGGTGGTGGCGGCATTGGCAGCGCGACCTGCCGACGCTTTGCCGCCGAAGGCGCCAAGGTCGCGGTGTTCGACAGGAACCTTGAAGCCGCCCAGCGCGTGGTGGCCGAGATCAAGGCCGCAGGCGGCACGGCCCAGGCCTTCCAATGCAACATCACGGACCGCGCCGAGGTCGATGCCGCCGTAGCGGCCGCGCAAGCGGCATTGGGCCCCATCGCCGTGCTGGTGAACAACGCCGGCTGGGACGTGTTCAAGCCGTTCCTCAAGACCGTGCCGGCCGAGTGGGAGCAGCTGATCGCCATCAACCTGACGGGCGCGCTGCACATGCACCACGCGGTGCTGCCGGGCATGGTCGAGCGCAAGTACGGCCGCATCGTGAACGTGGCATCCGATGCGGCGCGCGGCGGCTCTTCCGGCGAGGCCGTCTATGCCGCCTGCAAGGGCGGCCTGGTCGCCCTGTCCAAGACCCTGGCGCGTGAACACGCCCGCCAGGGAATCAGCGTCAACGTGGTGTGCCCCGGCCCCACCGACACCGCCTTGCTGGCGGACGTGGTCGACGGCGCGCGCGACCCCGTCAAGCTCATCGAAGCATTCAAGAACGCCATCCCCATGGGCCGCATTGGCCAGCCCGACGATCTGGCCGGCGCCATCGTTTTCTTCGGCAGCGACGACGCCGCCTTCATCACCGGCCAGGTCATCAGCGTGTCGGGCGGCCTGACGATGCACGGCTGATCCGCCCCCCTCCTCCTGACACAAAAGAGAACCTCATGCAATTCGAAGACATTCTTTACGAAGTACGCAACGGCGTGGCCTGGATCACCATCAACCGCCCCGAGAAGATGAACGCCTTTCGCGGCACGACCTGCGATGAGCTGATCAAGGCGCTGAACAAGGCCGGCTACGACAGGAGCGTGGGCGCCATCGTGCTGGCCGGCGCCGGCGACAAGGCCTTTTGCACCGGCGGCGACCAGTCGGCCCACGACGGCAACTACGACGGGCGCGGCACCATCGGCCTGCCGATGGAGGAACTGCACACCGCCATCCGCGACGTGCCCAAGCCGGTGATT
>JAMNYN010000239.1 GCA_023622805.1 Pseudomonadota bacterium
CAGGATCAGGCCGAAAGCAAAGCCGGTGAGGTTCTGGCACAGCGAAGCCAGGGCCACGACGCCGAAGAAAAACAGGTACTGGGTAACACTCATGAACGCCGCAAACCGGTTGCGCGAAAAATTGGGGAAAGAAAAAACACAGCCCATGAAACTGGCGTGACCCAGCCCAGGGGCAGCGAGGAAGGGCCGCACCTGGGCGGCCCCCCCGAACCCAGGCTGCCGTCCCTGGCCGGGCGCCCCCCTCCACCGCAGGCTGAGAGGGGGAAGACGGGGCGCGCCTGGCGCGAAGCGGCTCAGGGGGTATTCAATGCATCCAGACGTGCAGGCGTGCCCACGTCGGTCCAGCGACCGGTATAAAGCGAGGCGCCCACGCGACCCGCGGCCATGGCGCGGCGCAGCAGCGGGCCCAGCGCCTCGCGCCGGCCCTGGGGATTGCCCGCGGGAATGTCGCACCAGGGCAGCGCGAACAACTCGGCGCGCAGCAAGGCGATGGTGCTGTAAGTCCAGCGCGGACGCGGATCGCCAGCGGGCAGATCCAGCGCCAGGCCCTGGTCCGACAGACCGAAATCGCCCTCGGGATGGTGCTCGGGATTGGACACCAGCCACAGGTGGGCCAACTGGTCGCTGGCCGCGAAAGCCGCGGCCGCCGCTGCATCGAATGCAAAGTCCGGGGCGAACACATCGCCGGCCGCGAGCCAGAACACGGGTGCGAGCTGCGGCAGCGCGCGCGCAATACCGCCGGCCGTCTCCAGCGGCTGGCCCTGTCCGGTCGGATCTTCGTGCGAATAGGCCAGGGGCAGGCGGTCAAATACGGTCCCCAGACGCGCGGGAATCTGCGCGCCCAGCCAGGCGGTGTTGATCACCGCGCGCGGCACGCCCGCCTGGGCCAGGGCCTGCAGATGCCATTGCAGCAAGGGCTGGCCCTGCACCTCCAGCAGCGGCTTGGGACAGTGGTCGGTCAGCGGGCGCATGCGCTCGCCGCGGCCGGCAGCCAGCAGCATGGCCGGAGGCTGGACAGCACCGGAAAAGACCGGTGAATCCGTCTGGGACAAGGACGACGCGGGGGCAGAAAACATGCGCTCAGGGCTCCGAAAAATGCAGTGCAAACAGGGGTTTGACCATGGCCTGGACTGTAGTGCATTGCCCCGCACTGTCGTGCAAAACGGGGCACACCTTAAAATGCCGGGCTTACCCTGACAAACTTCCTCCTTTTTCGGAGCGCCCTGATGGCCAACACTCAACAAATGGCGAATGCGATCCGCGCACTCGCAATGGATGCCGTTCAACAAGCCAACTCCGGTCACCCCGGTGCCCCCATGGGCATGGCCGATATGGCCGTGGCCCTGTGGAGCCGCCACCTCCAGCACAACCCGGTCAACCCGCATTGGGCTGACCGTGACCGTTTCATCCTGTCGAACGGCCATGGCTCGATGCTGATTTACGCATTGCTGCACCTCACCGGCTACGACCTGCCCATGGCCGAGCTGAAGAACTTCCGCCAGCTGCACAGCAAGACCGCCGGCCATCCTGAAGTGGGCGTCACTCCTGGCGTGGAAACCACCACCGGCCCGCTGGGCCAGGGCGTGACCAACGCCGTGGGCTTCGCGCTGGCCGAAAAGCTGCTGGCGTCCGAGTTCAACCGCAAGGGCCACAACATCGTCGACCACCACACCTATGTGTTCATGGGTGACGGCTGCCTGATGGAAGGCATTTCGCACGAAGCCGCGGCCCTGGCCGGTGCCTGGAAGCTCAACAAGCTGATCGCCCTGTACGACGACAACGGCATCTCCATCGACGGTCAGGTCACGCCCTGGTTCATCGACAACACCGCCCAGCGTTTCGAAGCCTACGGCTGGAACGTGATCGGCCCCGTGGACGGCCATGACGTCGGCGCTGTCGACGCCGCCATTGCCCAGGCCAAGAAAAGCGCCACCAAACCCACGCTGGTGATCTGCAAGACCAACATCGGCAAGGGCTCGCCCAACCGCCAGGACACGGCCAAGGCCCACGGCGAACCGCTGGGTGGCGAGGAAATCGGTCTGACGCGCGCTGCGCTGGGCTGGTCCCACACGCCTTTCGAAATCCCCGCCGACGTCTATGGCGACTGGGATGCCAAGGCCGCGGGCGCCAAGACCGAAGCCGCCTGGAACAAGAAGTTCGCGGCCTACGCCAAGGCCTTCCCCGAGCTGGCCGCGGAATTCACCCGCCGCATGGCTGGCGACCTGCCCAAGAACTTTGCCCAGGTCGCGGTGAACACCGTGGTCGACACCATCGCCAAGGGCGAAACCGTGGCCAGCCGCAAGGCCAGCCAGATGGCGCTGGAAGCCTTCACCGCAGCCCTGCCCGAAATGCTCGGCGGCTCGGCCGACCTGACCGGCTCCAACCTCACCAACACCAAGAGCACGCCTGCGCTGCGCTTCGACGACAAGGGCGACGTGGTCAAGACCGAGCACGGCGTCGGTGGCCGCCACATCAACTACGGTGTGCGTGAATTCGGCATGGCCGCGATCATGAACGGCATCGCGCTGCACGGTGGTTTCATCCCCTACGCCGGCACCTTCCTGACGTTCAGCGATTACAGCCGCAACGCCATCCGCATGGCCGCGCTGATGAAGCAGCGCGTGATCCATGTCTTCACGCACGACTCCATCGGTCTGGGCGAAGACGGTCCGACCCACCAGTCGATCGAGCACGCTGCCAGCCTGCGCCTGATCCCCGGCCTGGACGTGTGGCGTCCAGGTGACACCACCGAAACCGCCGTCGCCTGGAGCGCCGCCCTGTCGCAGCGCAACAAGCCCACGGCCCTGCTGCTGAGCCGCCAGAACCTGGCCTACGCCCACAAGCGCGAAGCCGGCGACATCAGCCGCGGCGCCTACATACTGAGCGAGCCCGCCGACATCGGTTTGGACCAGCCCGCCCAGGCGGTGATCATCGCCACCGGCTCGGAAGTGCAACTGGCCATCCAGGCGCAGAAGCTGCTGGCCATCCAGAAGATCGCCGTGCGCGTGGTTTCCATGCCCAGCACCACCACCTTCGACCGCGAAGACGTCAAGTACAAGACCAAGGTCCTGCCCGCCCACCTGCCACGCGTTGCCGTGGAAATGGGCGTGACCGACTTCTGGTGGAAGTACGGTTGCGCCGCCGTGGTCGGCATCGACAGCTACGGCGAATCGGCGCCCGCTGGCGTGCTGTTCAAGCACTTCGGCTTCACCGAGGAAAATGTCGCCGCCACGGTCCAGGCCGTGCTGCGCCAGCAGAAGAAAAAGTAATCCGTCCAGGAACAGGTTTCGTCATTTCACTTCAAGAGGCAACTATGACCATCAAGATTGGTATCAACGGGTTCGGCCGCATCGGCCGCATGGTGTTCCGCGCAGCGGTGCAGAACTTTGGCAGCGACATCGAAGTCGTGGGCATCAACGACCTGCTCGAACCCGACTACCTGGCCTACATGCTCAAGTACGACAGCGTGCATGGCCGCTTCCAGGGCACCGTGGCCGTCGAAGGCAATACCCTGGTGGTCAATGGCAAGCCCATCCGCCTGACGCAAGAGCGCGACCCCGCAGCCCTGAAGTGGAATGAAGTCGGCGCCGACATCGTGATCGAAGCCACGGGCCTGTTCCTGACCAAGGAAACCGCACAAAAGCACCTCGACGCAGGCGCCAAGAAGGTCATCCTGTCGGCTCCTTCCAAGGATGACACGCCGATGTTCGTGTTCGGCGTGAACTGCAAGACCTACGCTGGAGAAGCCATCATCTCCAACGCTTCGTGCACCACCAACTGCCTGGCCCCCGTGGCCAAGGTGCTGAACGACAAGTGGGGCATCAAGCGCGGCCTGATGACCACCGTGCACGCTGCCACGGCAACGCAAAAGACCGTCGACGGCCCGTCGAACAAGGACTGGCGCGGCGGCCGCGGCATTCTGGAAAACATCATCCCTTCGAGCACTGGCGCCGCCAAGGCCGTGGGCGTGGTGATTCCCGAACTCAACAAGAAGCTCACGGGCATGTCCTTCCGCGTGCCGACTTCCGACGTGTCGGTGGTCGACCTGACGGTGGAACTGAACAGCGAAGCCACCTACGCCGAAATCTGCGCCGAAATGAAGGCCCAGTCCGAAGGCGCCCTGAAGGGCGTGCTGGGCTACACCGAAGACAAGGTGGTTGCCACCGACTTCCGCGGTGAATCCTGCACTTCGGTGTTCGACGCCGAAGCCGGCCT
>JAMNYN010000673.1 GCA_023622805.1 Pseudomonadota bacterium
TACAGGCTCAGGTTGCTCAAGCCGCCCACCACCTTGAGTTGTGTCGCAGGCAATGGCTGAGCCTGAGCTGTGGAGACGAATGCTGCTGCAGCCAAGGCCACGATGGGAAGTACACGTTGCATGATGAAGTCCTAGCAGTAGGAAGGGCGGGGAAATTCAGATTGGTGCATCGCTGCACCAATCTGGCGATATAGTGAAATTTCAGTAAAACTTTAAGTGCATAGCCACGGGAAGGAGTCTGGGGTTTTCCCTGAACTTCTGAAAATAAAGTGAAATTTCACATGGTTGTCGATAACATCATGCGAAAAGCGTGCCAAATCAGCGTCGTGGTGCTGGGCACCGGGTGAAATGAAAGAAAAGTACCGTGGAGACTGTTGTGAAGCCTCGAGAAGTTGGAAGTCAAGAACCGGTGGCCCTCTCGCAAAACGAGCAGGCCTATGCGCTGCTGCATGATCTGTTGACGACGCTGGCCTACAAGCCCGGCGAGTACCTCAATACCGCGAGCCTGATGGAAGACCTGGCCATGGGGCGCACGCCCATCAACCATGCGCTGCACCGTCTGAACACCGAAGGTCTGGTGCAGATCATCCCGCGCAAGGGGGTGGTGGTGTCGCCGCTGTCCATCGACGACGCGCTGCACATGATCGAAGTGCGCCTGGCCAATGAAACCCTGTGCGCCCGACTCGCCGCCAAGCACATCACGTCCGAGGAGATCGCGCAGCTGCGCTCCGTGGCGTTCGCCTTCAACCAGGCGGTGGCCAACCGCAAGGTGCCGGAGATGATGCAGATGGACAGGACTTTTCACGAAGTGATCGCCAATGCCTCACGCAATCCCGTGCTGGTGGATGTGCTGCGGGTGCTGCATGGCAAGTCGCAGCGCTTCTGGGCGATCTCGTTGTCCACCCATGGCCATGTGCCGGAAGTCCAGGACGAGCACGAGCAAATCCTCGAAGCCCTGGCCGCGGGCGACGCCGATGCCGCCGAGCAATGCGTCAAGGCCCATGTGCTGTCGTTCAGGGACGCACTGCTGAGCCGAGACCGGCTGTAGACAGGCGGGCAGCGTTGGTGCGCTCAGTTGCTGGGTTGACTCCAGCGTGGGCGTGGCTGTTGCACCCTGGGGCAGGCTGCAACAGCGCTGAGCGCAAATTTCCGTTTTAGCGTGCGGGCACGCCGTCGCGCCACTGCGGCCAGTGGCTGACCACGTGATCGACAAAGCGGGAGCCGACGTTGGCGATGTTTTCCACCGTCTCGGCAAAGCCGCCGGCCGTCTCGCCGGGAGCCGGGTCCAGGTGCTGCAGCGTGGTTTCCTTGGGGTTGCCCTGGTCGAAGTTCACGGCGCCGCGCAAGCTCATCACGCGGTCCGTGGGATGGCTGCGACGGATCACCAGGGTGATGGCCGCGGCTTCCATTTCGGTGCTCACATAGTCATCGGCGCCATACAGCTTGGCGATGTACTGCGCCTGCTTGGACATGCCGGGGCCGTGGAAGAAGGTGTCTCCCGTCATGTGCGTGCCCGTATAGACGGAGGGCGCACGGCGGGCCGCTGCATCGGGGTAGCGCAGGCGGTAGTTGCGCGCGCCTTCCGAGTCCTTGAGCGGGGTGTTGGCGGACAGCTGCATGGCCCAGCCGACCAGCGCGGGGTTGATCTGGAAGCGGCGGTATTCCTCGTAGCCCTTGCGCGGCATGAAGGTGGGTGCGCCGGGCGTGTTTTCCTCGGGTGCCCAGCGGTGGCCCAGGTCATAGTCGACCAGCCAGGTGGCCCAGCTCACATCGCCGATGGTGCCGCGCTGGGGTGGCGTGCCGCCCACGCCGGAAATCACGTAGTAGGCCTTGGAGAAATCGAAGGCCGGGTTGAGCAGGATGGCCTGCATGGACGACGAGGAGTTGACCTTGCCCATGCCCAGCACCGAGCCGCAGACGCCGTCGGTGTTGCAGAACACCGGGTTCAAGGCACCGGGCACCGTCACGGGCTTGGCGTCTTTCCAGTAGCGCTCGTACCAGTTCTGGAACTCGCCCGCGCGGTCGCCGGTGTTCTTGCCGATTTCGAACATGGCGCCCACAAACACCTTGACCTCGATAGGCGCTGCCGCGGCAGTCGTCGTGCCGGCAGGGCTGCTGGCGCCGCCGGAAGTGACTGCGCAACCGCTGAGGGCGAGGGCCAAGGCCGCGGCGCATAGCGCGCGCGACCGGGTCATGGAGAAGAACCTTGTCATTGGAATCCGTAAAGCAAAAATCAGCCAAGAAAAAAATCGTGCCGTGCTGCGGCTTGGTCGCAGGGCACGGCAGTCGGCGATTCTAGGTGGCTGTCCGCGCAACCGCAGGGCCGTGGCGCTAAAGCCTCATTCCGGCGGCTGGCGGATTCCTGCCGACAGGTCTTACTGGTACTTCTGCTCCAGTCCATCCCAGAAGTCCTTGTTCACCAGGCGCTGGCGCTCGAGGAACGGGGCGACGATGGCCGGGTCTTCGTCCACCTTGTGCTCGTCGCGCAGCAGCGTCAGGCACTTTTGCATGCCGGCCACGGCGCCTTGCAGGGCCGCGTTGGCATACAGCACAAAGCCAAAGCCCAGCTGGCCCAGCGCGTCGGCGTCAAAGATGGGGGTCTTGCCGCCAATCACCATGTTCATCAGCTGCGGGCGGTCCAGCAGCTTGGGCAGGGCGCGGACTTCGTCTTCCTGGGTGACGGCTTCGACAAACAGGATGTCGGCGCCGGCTTCGGCAAAGGCATGGGCGCGGTCGACGGCGGCGTTGAAGCCATGGATGGCGGCGGCGTCGGTGCGGGCCATGATGAGGGTGCCGCTGTCGCGGCGGGCGTCCACGGCGGCGCGGATCTTGCCCAGCATTTCGCTGGTGTCGATCACGCTCTTGCCGTTGAAATGGCCGCAGCGCTTGGGCGAGACCTGGTCTTCGAGTTGGATGCAGTCGGCGCCCGCGCGCTCCAGCGTGCGCACGGCGTGGTAGGTGTTGACGGCGTTGCCAAAACCCGTGTCGGCATCCACCAGCAGCGGCAGATCGACGGCATCGCGGATGCGGGCCGTGTGGTCGGCGATATCGGTCAGGCCCATGAAGCCCTGGTCTGGCATGCCGTACCACATATTGGTCACGCCGGCGCCGGTCACATAAATGGCTTCGAAGCCGAGGTCGGCCACCAGCCGGGCCGACAAGGCGTTGAATGCGCCGGGAACAATGACGCCACGGCGGGCATCGGCCAGGGCTCTGAGTTTTTGCTTGGGGTTCATGGTGTTCTTCAGGGAAAGGGGGACGGCGCGAGAGCGCTGGAAAGCAGGGCGGTGCCCGGCATCAATCCAGGGAAATATGGGCGTTCCTGATCACCGGGCCCCACTTGGCGCGCTCGGCTTCGATGAACTGGCCGTAGGCGGCGGGCGTGCCGCCGACGATCATTCCGCCGCTGCCTTCAATCATCTGGCGCAGCGCGGCATCGTTCTTCAGGGCGTTGTTCACGGCCTGGCTGAGCTTGGCGACCACGGCGTCGGGCGTGCTGGCCGGGGCCACCATGCCCAGCCAGTTGTAGGCCTCGAATCCCTTGACGCCGGCTTCATCCAGCGTGGGCACGTTGGGCAGCACGCTCAGGCGATTCTTGCTCGACACGGCCAGCGCATTGATCTTGTTGGCCTTGATGGACGGCAGGGCCGAGTAGCCCATTTCGAACATCATGACCAGGTGGCCGCCCATCAAGTCGGTGGCCGCGAGCGATCCGCCCTTGTAGGGCACGTGGGTCATCTTGGTCTGGGTCTGGTAGGCCAGCAATTCGCCCGACAGATGGTGGGCGCCGCCCACGCCGGAGGAGCCAAAGGTCACGTCGCCGGGCTTGGCCTTGGCGTAGGCCAGCAGCTCCTGCAGGCTCTTGAAGGGCTGGTTGGGCGCCGTGGTCAGGAACAGCGGGGCCTGCTCGATGAGGATGATGGGCTTGAACGCGGTCTTGGCGTCGTAAGGCATCTTCTTCATCAGCATGGGGTTGGTGACCAGCGGGCCGGGCGAGCCGAAGCCGAAAGTGTGGCCGTCCGTGGCCTTGGCGATCACGTCCGTGCCCGTCACGCCACCCGCGCCGCCGCGGTTGTCGATGACGACGGGCTGGCCCAGCGCCTTGCCCAGCGCGTCGGCGATCAGGCGGGCGCGGGTATCGGCGTAGCCGCCGGCGGCGTAAGGCACGACCAGCTTCACGGGGCGGTTCGGCCAGGCACTGTCGCTGGCCTGGGCGCTGGCGGTGTGGAGGGTGCCCAGCAAGGCAAGGGCTGCGGCGGCTTGAATGGCGGTACGGCGGGAAATCATGGATGGGTCGCTATGGGTGTGTGGAGAGGGGGCAGGCTTACTTCTCTTGCATGTGGGCGGCCTTGACGATTTCGCCCAGGCGCTTGCGTTCCGCGTCGACGAATTTCACGAACTCGGGGCGCGTTCCGCCTACGGGTTCGATGCCCAGGCCCTTGAGCTTTTCCGCGGTGGTCGGGTCCTTCATGGCCTTGTCCACGGCGGCGGCCAGCTTGTCCAGAATGGCGGTCGGTGTGCCCTTGGGAGCGTGAACACCGGCCCAGTGCGCGATCTGCAGATCGGCAAAGCCCTGTTCCACGGCCGTGGAGAGCTGGGGGTAGGCCGAGATGCGCTGCGTCCAGGTGGTGGCCAGGGGCTTGAATTTGCCATCATTCAGGATGTGGGGCAAGGCGATGATGCTGGCTTCGGACGTGCCTTCCACCTGGCCGCCGAGCACGGCGGTCGTGCTTTCGGAGCCGCTCTTGTAGGGCACGGGCTGCAGCTGGGCGCCGTACTTCACGTTCAGCATTTCAGCCACGAAATGGGGCGTGCTGCCCGTGCCGGCCGTGGCGAAGTTGAAGCCCTGGCCCTTCTTGGAAGCTTCCACGAAGTCGCGCAGGTTGTTGTAGGGCGCCGCCTTGGGCACCACGATCACCGAAGGCGCGAGGCCAATCATCACCACGGGCTGCAGCGCGTCATCCTTGAAGGGCATGCTCTTCTTGATCATGCTGTTGGAGATCACGCCGGCAGCGCTGACCAGCAGCGTATAGCCGTCCGGTGCGGCCTTGGCCACGATGTCGGCGCCCACGGTGCCGCCCGCGCCGGCGCGGTTGTCGATGATCACCGGCTGGCCCAGGATCTTGGACGCGCCTTCAGCGGCCGAGCGCGCCATGAGGTCGTTGGCGCCGCCAGCGGCAAACGGCACGACCAGGCGGATGGGGCGGGCAGGCCAGTTGTCCGCGGCGTTGGCGGCATGGGCCTGGCCGCAAAGGCCGGCCAAAGGGGTCAGCACGGACAGTGCGGCGGCATGGGCAACAAGATGGCGGCGGTTCAAAAACATCAAAGTCTCCTGGATCTCAATAGCTATGCCTCCTAGCATTGCAAACCGCGTGCCAGCCCATCCTGGTGAAAACCCTTAATCGACTAAGTCGTTGAATTGTTTGGTTTTTCCGAGAGTTGCGCGGCCTGGTAGGGGTGTGATAGATTCAATCATGTTTCATTTATGAAAGAATGAATTTCATGAATGAATCATTTGAGCCGCATCTGTTGACGGCGCGCGCCGCGGCCGCCGTCCACGGTTTGGCCGCCGACGGCAGCCAGCTTCCGCACATCGTGACCGTGGGACGCTACCGCATCGGCCGGGTGCTGCAGCGCCTGTCGCCGCTGTGGTCGGGGCAGGCGCGCTTCACGCATATCGCTGCTTCCTTCGACGACGCCGTGGCGCAGGTGCATGCGCTCCATCGCCGGGATCCCATCGATGCGCTGGTCGCGGCGGGGGCCAGCGGCGCCTGGCTGCGCGAGCGGGTGGATATACCCGTGGGCATGGTGGAAGTGCGCGGGCTGGATTTGCTGCAGGCCCTGCGCCAGGCCAAGCTGCAAGTCAGCGACGACGCCCCCAACGTGGGTCTGGTGACTTTCGAGGCGCCTTCGCCCGTCGTGGCCCAGTTCGATGCCTTGTTCGGCCTGGGCCTGGTGCAGGTCGGCTATCTGGGGCCGCAAGACGCGGCCGATTGCATTCAACAGCTCAAGGCGCAGCGCGTCGGCGCCGTGGTCGCGCCCGGGCTGGTGGCGGATCTGGCCGAGCAGTCGGGCATGGCCAGCGTGCTGCTGTATTCGGACAGCTCCGTGCGCCAGGCGCTCAGCGATGCCATGCTGCTGGCCCGCCACCGGCTGGCCGAGCGTGATCGCCACCAGCGGCTGGAAACCGTGCTGGGCCAGTTGCAGGACGGCGTGGTGGCCGTCGACGAGCAGGGCCGCATCCGCGCCCTGAACCCGCACATGGCCGCGCTGCTGGGGGCGTCGGTGTCGGCCTTGCACGGCCGCCTGCTCGACGAAGTGGCCCCGGCCCTGGGCACGGCGCAGGTGCTGGCCGGCGGCGAGGGCGGTGAAGAGGTGGTGCAGCTGGCCTTGCGCACCCTGGTCGTGCGCCGTGCGCCCATGGTGGAGAACGGCAAGGTGACGGGGGCGCTGCTGGTCTGCCGCGACCCGGCCGTGATCCAGCGGGCCGACCGCCATCTGCGGGCCGACCAGCGTCAGCGTGGTGCGGCCGTGCGCTGGCGCATAGCGGACTATCTGGGCAGCAGTCCCGCGGCCCAGCGCGTGCGCGCGCTGGCCCGCCAGTTCGCGGCCAGCGAGGCCACGGTGCTGATCCTGGGTGACAGCGGTACCGGCAAGGAACTCGTGGCCCAGGGCATACACCGCGCCGGCCGCCGCGCTTCCCAGCCGTTTCTGGCGGTGAACTGCGCCGCGCTCAGCGAAAGCCTGCTGGAGAGCGAACTCTTTGGCTACGAGGACGGTGCCTTCACCGGCGCGCGCCGGGGCGGCAAGACGGGTCTGATCGAAGCCGCCCATACCGGCACGCTGTTCCTGGACGAGATCGGCGATATGCCGCTGGCCTTGCAGTCGCGCCTGCTGCGCGTGCTGCAGGAGCGCGAAGTGCTGCGCGTGGGCTCCACCACGCCGATTCCGGTCGATGTGCGCGTCATCGCCGCCACCCATGCGGACCTGGCGGCCCAGGTGGAGCGCCAGCAGTTTCGCCGTGACCTGTATTACCGCCTGGCGGTGTTGCGCCTGACAACGCCCACGCTGCAAGCGCGCGGTGCCGCGGATGTGGCCGAACTCGCATTGACCATGCTGGCGAAGCGCCTGGGTTTGCCGCACGCCAAGGCCTTGGCCGCATCGCCCCATGCCGCACTGGCCGGCTTGCTGGAGGCCGTGCTGGTGCAGGCGGGCGAGCACCGCTGGCCCGGCAATGTGCGCGAGCTGGACAACTGGGTGGAACGCCTGGTGGCCTGCCAGGACTACCTGTGCGTGGCGGGCGACGGCCGGCCTCTGGCGCTGGATGCGGCGCGCCTGCTGGAAATCTTCCCCGAATGCGCAGCGCGGATGCCGCTGGTCGCCCCGCAGGCCGCGCGCAAGTCCCGGCTCAGGGACGCCAGTCGACTGGCCGAGCGCGAACGCGTGCGCGAGGTGCTGGAGCGCGTCCAGGGTGACCAGGGCCGTGCCTGCGCGGAGCTGGGGATCAGCCGGGCGACGCTGTGGCGAAGAATGAAAGAGGCCTGAAACTGGCCAGGGCGCATGCGCTATCCGCGGCCCATGCAACTGGCGTGCCTCAGCCCAGGGGCGCCGAGGAAGGGCCGCCCCGTACCGAAGGTGCCGTCCCCCTCAGGGGGAAGCGGCGAAGCCGCACAGGGGGGATTTCAGGCCCGCAGCACGTCCCCCGGGACACGGATGAAGCCTTCCATGAGAATGCGCGCGCTGCGGCTCATGAGGGCCTTGGTGACCACCCATTCGCCATCGACCTGACGGGCCTGCGCGCCCACGCGCAGCGTTCCGCTGGGGTGGCCAAAGCGCACGGCGCTGCGTTCACCGCCGCCGGCTGCGAGGTTCACCAGGGTGCCGGGAATCGCGGCGGCCGTGCCTATGGCCACGGCCGCGGTGCCCATCATGGCGTGGTGCAGCTTGCCCATGGACAGGGCGCGCACGACGAGGTCTATGTCCTGGGCCGCGATGCGCGTGCCGCTGGACGCGGTGTAGCTGGCGGGCGGGGCCACGAAAGCGATTTTCGGCGTGTGCTGGAGCGTGGCGGCCTCGGCCAGATCCTGGATCAGCCCCATGCGCAGCGCGCCGTGGGCGCGGATGGTCTCGATCCGGGCCAGCGCCTGGTCGTCGTTGTTGATCGCGTCCTGCAGCTCGACGCCGGTATAGCCCAGGTCCTGGGCGTTGAGGAAGATGGTGGGAATGCCGGCATTGATCAAGGTGGCGGCCAGGCGGCCCACGCCGGGCACGTCGAGCTGGTCCACCAGACGCCCGGTGGGGAACATCGCGCCGCCGCCCTCACCACCTTCGGCCGGGTCCAGAAATTCCAGCGGCACTTCGGCGGCGGGGAAGGTTACGCCATCGAGCTCGAAGTCCCCGCTTTCCTGCACTGCGCCATCGGTGATGGTGACGTGGTTGAGAATGGTTTTCCGGATGTTGGCCTGCCAGATGCGCAGGGTGATGACGCCGTTGCGCGGGAGCCGGGCGGGATCTATCAGCCCCATGTGGATGGCGCAGGGGCCGACGGCCGCGGAGAGGTTGCCGCAGTTGCCGCTCCAGTCCACAAGGGGCTTGTCTATGGCCACCTGGCCGAACAGGTAGTCCACGTCATGGCCTGGCTGCGCACTGCGTGACAGGATCACGCCCTTGCTGGTGCTCGACGAGGCATTGCCCATGCCGTCGATCTGCTTGCCATAAGGGTCCGGGCTGCCCAGGGCGCGCAGAAAAATGGCGTCGCGCACGGCGCCGGCCTGCCGGGCCGCCTCGGGCAAGTCCTGCAGATGGAAGAACACCCCTTTGCTGGTGCCGCCGCGCATATAGGTGGCGGCGATACGGATTTGCGGCGTGTGTGGCTTTGTCTCGGTCATCTCAAAAATATCGTTCTTTGGCGGAAAGTGATGAACAGGCAAGGGCCGGGTGCATTTTTCGGCGGTATTTTGCGCCAGGCGCGGCAAGGCCGTGCCGGGCGGTACGGATTTCAATTCTTGTCCGTGGGCCAGTGCAGGTTGAGGCTGGCGTGCTTGCCCGTCTGGACATCCACGTTGCCACTGCGCTGGACGCCGCCGAAGTCGGCCGCCACGCGGTAATGACCCGGGGGCAGCTTCACATCGGTCAGCGGGCCGGCGTTGGCGAGCGCGAACACCTCTTCGCCCTTGGCGTTGTAGATCTTCAGCTGCAGGCCCGTGATGTAGGCGTTGGTCGGACCTTCAGAGAAGGTCAGGCGCAAGTCATAGGCCTTCATGTTCTGATCCATGCGGTCGACCTGCTCCTTGCCTATGCCGCCGTTCTGGTAGTTGCCGGACGTGTCCTGTGCCGAGACCGACACAGCGGCGGCGCCCAGTGCCAGGACGGTGGCGGCGGTGAGAAGGATTCTTGGGATGTGCATGATTTTCTTTCTTGCATTGGTGAATGCGCGGTGAAATTCCGTTCCGTCACGCTGCGGGGCAGCCGTGCGCCAGGCATGTGACCACTGACACGCTGGGGGCGGCGATGGGCTAAACGCGCCAGTGCCTCTTTGTCATGCGCGCCCTGAAAGCCCACGCGTACACCGGCGGTGTATGGGTTGATGCTGTTGTGGTTGGCCGCATGCTGTACGTTGCCCTCGCAGATCATGCTCCCAACGGGCCTGGAGCCCCCCATTGACCGTGTTGTCGAGGTGGATGCCGTTGGTGAGGGCGCGACTTCGGCCGCCATTGCCGCAAGCGCAGAAAAGCCCTGGGGGCGGCCCTGCAGCAGCCGTGCCGCGCGCTCTGCCGGTCTATGCCGAACCGCTATGGCTCTCCAAGAAAGATGTGAATTGTCTCGCGCAGACGGGAAATCTACTATGCCGTCAACAGAGGGCTGGGGGCCAGGGATCACGCCAGCGCCTGCATTTTTTTGGAAAGCAGCAATTGAATACCTTGACCAACAATGGATTGAACGTCGGCGCGGATGCGGCGCCCTTGGGCCATTTCGGGCTCGACGTGCCTTTCATGAACCATATCGGACTCGAAAGCATCAGCCTCGACGGCGACCGCTGCCATACCCGTCTGAAGCTGCAAGGCGCGCTGGTCAACAGCCGCGGCGACATCCACGGTGGCGCGCTGATGGGTGCCCTGGACTTCACTTTGAGCGTGGTGGCGCGCGCCCACGACCCGCTCAACGTGGGCGCGGCGACCATAGATATGAACACCCATTTCTATGAGCCCGCGGCATCCGATGTGGACGTGTTTGCGGTCTGCACGCGCCGCGGCAAGCGCATCGCCTTCTGCGAGGGCGAGGTCAAGGACGCGCAGGGCAATGTGCTGGCCGTCGCGCGGGCCGTCTTCAAGCTGGTGCCGCGCGCGCCCCAGGCCTTGAGCGCCTAGCCATCCACTCGCTTTGCGCAGCGACATCTTCGAGACAAGAATCAGGAAAGAAAATGAAAAGAATTTTGGTTGCAAACCGCGGTGAGATCGCCATCCGGGTCCTGCGTGCAGCGCGTGACATGGGCATTCAAAGCGTTGCCGTCTATTCCAGCGACGACGCCAACTCCCAGCACCGCATCCTGGCCGACGCGGCCGTGGCATTGAATGGCTCCGGTCCCGCGGCCTACATCGATATCGACGCCATCATCGCTGCGGCGAAGAGCCAGGATTGCGACGCGATCCATCCGGGCTACGGCTTTCTCAGCGAGCGCTCGGATTTCGCCCAGGCCTGCGCGCAAGCCGGGATGGTGTTCATCGGCCCGGCGATTGAAAACCTGGCCTTGTTCGGCGACAAGGGCGCGGCGCTGCAACTCGCCAGGGAGTGCGAAGTCCCGGTCATGCCCGCGACGCATGGCGGCGCCACGCTGGCCGAGATCAGCCGGTTCTTCGACGACCAGGGTGGCGTGGGAATCGTCATCAAGGCGGTGGGCGGCGGCGGTGGACGCGGTATGCGCGTGGTCAAGACCCAGGCCGAGATCCCGGAGCTCTACGCGCGCTGCCGTTCGGAAGCCATGTCCGCCTTTGGCGTGGATGCGCTGTATGCCGAGCGGCTGGTCAACCGTGCGCGCCATATTGAGGTGCAGATTGCCGGTGACGGCACCCACGTGGTCGCTCTCGGCGACCGGGACTGCACGCTCCAGCGCCGCTTTCAGAAAGTGGTCGAGATCGCGCCCAGCCCCGTGCTCACGGCGGATTTGCGCACGCGCATTCTGGCCGCGGCGAAGAAGCTGGCTTCCCGGGTGAAGTACCAAAGCCTGGGCACGTTCGAGTTCCTGGTGGAGGAAGACGAGCAGGGCGTGCAGACCGACTTTGTCTTCATCGAGGCGAATCCGCGCCTGCAGGTCGAACACACGATCACCGAGCAGGTCACGGGCATAGATCTGGTCGCCTTGCAAATCGGCCTGGCCCAGGGGCGCAGCCTCGAAAGCCTGGGCATAGACCCGCGCAATCCGCCGCAGTTGAAGGGCTACGCCATCCAGGTGCGCGTCACGGCCGAATCCACGGATGCGGCGGGCATGGCGCGTCCCGCGCATGGGCGCCTGGAGCGTTTCGATCCACCGGCCGGCCCGGATGTGCGGGTCGATACGCACGCCTACAGCGGATATTCTCCGGCGCCGGCCTTCGATACCCTGCTGGCCAAATTGATTGTCTCCAGCCCCAGCGCGGACTTCGCCAGCGTGGTCCGGCGCCTGCGCCGCAGCCTGGCCGAATTCAGAATCACCGGCGTTCCGACCAATATCCATCTGCTGCGGGCACTGGTGGGCCGCGACGACTTCGAACAGCAGCGCAACCATACGCGCTACCTGGAAACGATTCTTCCCGAGCTGGTGTCCGCTGCCGCGCTGCTACAGCAGCAACAGGAAGCCAAGGACGCGCTGGTCGGTGAGATGGACCGGCAGGCGAGCGCGCCCGCCGCCAGGGAGGTCGTGCTCGAGCAGCTGGACGAGGGGCAGATCGCGAGCCATGCGCCGCTGAGCGGGCGCATCGTCGAAGTGTCGGTGGCCGTGAACGAATCCGTGCGCCAAGGCCAGCCCATCGCGGTGATCGAGGCCATGAAGATGGAGCACTCCATCGTCGCGGACTGCAATGGGCGCGTGCTGGAAATCCGTGTCGCCAAGGGCGAGCAGACGGCCGAAGGCGACGTTCTGGTGGTGCTGGAGCCCGAGGGCAGCAGCGCCGGTGCGGCCAGCGAAAGCCAGGCCGTGGATCTGGATGTCGTGCGGCCGGACCTGCAAGCCGTGCTGGACCGCCATGCCTTCCTGTATGACGCGGCGCGGCCTGACGCCGTGGCGAAGCGGCGCTCCCGCGGGCAGCGCACCGCCCGGGAAAACCTTGCCGACCTGTGCGACGACGACACTTTCGTCGAGTACGGCGCCCTGGTGGTCGCGGCCCAGGCCAGTCGTCGCACCAAGGAGGACTTGATTGCGAACACTCCGGCGGACGGCATCGTGACCGGGATTGGCAACATCAATGGCGCTGAATTCGGCTACGAGCGCTCGCTCAGCGCCGTCATGGCCTACGACGCCACGGTGCTGGCGGGGACGCAGGGCAAGCGCAACCACATCAAGACGGACCGCTTGGTCGAGCGTGCGCGCCGCGATGAACTGCCGCTGGTGCTTTTTGCCGAAGGCGGCGGCGGCCGGCCCGGCGATGTGGACTTCCCCTTCGTCTCCGGGCTCTACCAGCCCTCGTTTGCCGCGCTGGCCGAACTCAGCGGCGAAGTCCCTCTGGTGGGCGTCGTCTCGGGGCGCTGCTTTGCCGGCAATGCCGCCTTCCTGGGCGTGTGCGACGTCATCATCGCCGACAAGAGTTCCAACATCGGCATGGCCGGCCCGGCGATGATCGAAGGCGGCGGCCTGGGCATCTTCAAGCCGGAGGAAGTCGGCCCGGCGCCGGTGCAATTCGCCAATGGCGTGATCGACATCCTGGTCGAGAACGAGGCGCAGGCCGTGGCGGCCGCCAAGCACTACCTCTCCATGTTCCAGGGCCGGGTCAAGGACTGGTCGGCGCCCAACCCGCTGGCACTGCGCCATGTGATTCCGGAGAACCGCCTGCGCGTCTACGACAGCCGCAAGGCCATCGAGGGGATTGCCGACGTCGGCAGCGTGCTGATGCTGCGCTCGGGCTTTGGCCACGGCATGCACACTGCGCTGGCGCGCGTCGAAGGCCAGCCCGTGGGCATCATCGCCAACAACCCCCAGCACCTGGGGGGCGCCATCGATGCCGATGCGGCGGACAAGGCCGCGCGCTTCATGAATCTCTGCGATGTCCACGGCCTGCCCATCATTTCCCTGATCGATACCCCGGGCTTCATGGTCGGCCCCGACGAGGAAGCCAAGGCCCAGGTGCGTCACGTCTCGCGCATGTTCGTGACCGCGGCCAAGCTCCGGGTCGCCATCCTGGCGATTGCCCTGCGCAAAGGCTACGGCCTGGGCGCCATGGCCATGGCGGGCGGGGGCTTCCGTTCGTCGAGCTGCGCCGTGTCCTGGCCCACGGGCGAGTTCGGCCCCATGGGGCTGGAGGGTTCTATCCAGCTGGGCTTCAAGAAGGAGTTGGAGAGCGTTCCCGACGGTCCGCAGCGGCGCGCACTCTACGACCAGCTGGTGGCAAGAGCCTATGAGCGCGGCCATGCCATCAATGTCGCCTCCACCACGGAAATCGATGCGGTCATCGACCCGGCCGAGACCCGGACCTGGATACGCCAGGGCATTGCCTCCGCATCGCTGCGTGCCGGTCGCGCCCGCCGCTCCTTCGTCGACACCTGGTGAGCGGGGATACGACTGTGACCAAGCTTGAACCATCGGGCCCGCTCGCTCTGGCTGGAATACGGGTGCTGGAAGTCGGCACGGGGTCGGCCCTGGCCTATGCGGGCAAACTGTTTGCCGACTTCGGTGCCGAAGTCATCAAGGTGGAGGACGGCGCGGGCGATGCACTGCGCCATCTACCCCCCTTGCTGGCCACAGCCGGCCAGGCGCCGCAGAGCGCGCTCAACGCCTGGCTCAGCACCAACAAGCGCAGTGTCACGCTGCGCGGCCAGGGCATGGAAGAGCATGCGTGGCTGTCGCGCCTGGCCATGACTTGCGACGTGGTGCTCGATGCCCGGGCGCTGCGCCAGGGCGTTGAAATACTGGCGCATCCGGTCTGTCGCCGCAGCGCCGACATGGAAAGCGCGAAAGCCCCTATCGAGGTGCATCTCACCTGGTTCGGCGAAAGCGGCCCCTACAGCCAGTTCACGGGCTCGGACGCGGTCTGCCGGGCGCTGGCCGGCGCGGTCCACGGCAGCGGCGCGGTGGCGGGGCCGCCGCATCTGCCGCACGACATGCAAACCGGAATCGTCGCCGGTCTCGGGGCATTTTCCAGCGCGGTCGCCGCCTTGCTGGGGGCGTCCGACGGCAGCCGGCGCTATGTGCTGAGCATCCATGAGGCGGCGTTCTCGGTCGTCGAGATGGAAGCCGGCATGGTCCAGGACGGCCGCCATCCGCAGGCCAGGCTGGGCGTCAATCGCTTCTGCACCACCCATCCGGGAGGCATCTACCCCACCAAGGAGGGGTGGATCGGTCTTTTCGCGCACACCTTGCCCCAGTGGTCCGCACTGTGCGTGGCCATAGGCCGCCCGGAATTGGCCCATGACGCGCGCTTCGTCAGCGGCCCGACGCGGATCACCTACGCCGACGAGATCGACGCATTCCTGCAGCCGGCGCTGCTGACCAGAACGGCCGGCGAATGGTTCGAGCTGCTGGGCAGCAGCAAATTCCCGGCGGTCCTCGTGCCCACCATGGACGAGTTGCTGGCGCAGAAAGTGCATCGCGAACGCGCGGCCTTCGTGTCCGTAGCATCCGGCGCCACGCGTTTCGAAGGGGTAGGCGTTCCTTTCCCCCTGGGGGACGCGGGACCGCTGCGCGGCGGCGTCGCGGCGCAAAAAGGCGCGCACGACGATCACTTCCGCACGGAAGCCGCCTTGGCTGGCGCAGCCGGCCGCACCAGGGCGGTCGAGGGCTTGGCGCCGCTGAGAAAACTGCGGGTCATCGACCTCACGATGGGCTGGGCCGGCCCCTTGGCCGCGCGCACGTTGGCGGACTTCGGCGCCGAAGTCATCAAGGTGGAGGGCACGCAGTACCCCGATTGGTGGCGAGGCACCCATTTCACCGAAGAGTTCTACCAGCAGCGGCTCTATGAAAAGAACTCCAACTTCGCCTTGATGAACCGGAACAAGCTGGGGGTCACGCTGGATCTGGCGCACCCCGAGGGGCGCGAAGCCTTCCTCGCGCTGGTGAAGACCGCCGACATGGTCATAGAGAACTATTCGACCGAAGTTCTGCCCAAGCTGGGCCTGGACTACGCCTGCCTTTGCCAGGTGAACGAGCGGCTGGTGATGGTGTCCATGCCGGCATTCGGCATAGGCAACGAATGGAGCCGGGTGCGCGCTTATGGCGGCACGCTGGAGCAGGCGAGCGGCTTGCCGCACCACACCGGCTTTGCGCACAACCCGCCGTCGCTCACCTCCTATGCCTATGGCGATCCCATTGGGGGCTGGAACGCCGGCGCGGCGGCGCTGCTGGCCTTGCTGGTGCAGGCGCGCACGGGCAAGGGGCGGTATGTCAATCTTTCGCAGGTGGAGTGCATGCTGCCCTTGGCCGCGCCTTTCCTGATCGAGCAATCGCTGTGCGGCAAGACAAGCCCCCGGCAGGGAAACGACCACCCCGTTTTTGCGCCGCACAACATTTATCCCTGTGCGGGCGAGGACGCGTGGATGGTGGTCAGCGTGGCCGACGACGCCCAGTGGAACTCCCTGGCGGATGTCTTGCAGGCGCCTGAACTCCGCCTGGACCCCGCGTTGTCGGTGGTGGCGGGACGCCGCGCCCAACGGGAAAAGATAGACGCGGTGATCGCTGCCTGGACGCGCCAGCGGCCCGCGGACGAAGCCATGCATCTGCTGCAGCGCGCCGGGGTCGGTGCGGGCGTCGTCAAGCCCATCTGGAGGGTGCTGGAAGACCCGCATTTGCGAAGCCGCGGCTTCTTTCAGAAGGTACAGCGCGAGCACCTGGGCGAGTACCTGGCGACCACGCCCTGGTTTCGCGAAAGCCAGCAGCCGCTGGCAATCTCCCGCGTGGCCCCGACGCTGGGCGAGCACAGCCGCGAGGTGTTCTCGCGGGTGATCGGGTTGACGCAGGAGCAGATGGATGCGCTGGAGAAAAGCGGCATCACGGGGACGGCGGCCGCGAAGAAGCGCGCCTAGCAATCCAATGGCTTTCGATGCAGTTTCAAGCCCATAAATCTTAAGGAGACAAACATGAACAAGTTCAGTTCGCGCCGTGAATTTCTGGTCGCTTCCGCCGGTGTTGCCGGGGCAGCGGTGCTGCCCTTTGCATCGTCCACGGCCTTTGCCCAGGACGCCAAGTGGCCCGCAAAAGTCATTCGCATCGTCGTTCCTTTCCCCGCCGGCTCCATCACCGATACCATGGCCAGAATGCTGGCCAACGGCCTGGCAAAGTCATTGGGCCAGCCGGTGATCATCGACAACAAGGGGGGTGCCAACGGCTCGATTGGCGTTGCCGAGGTCGCGCGTGCCGCAGCCGACGGCTATACGCTGCTCGCCACCAACAGCAGCAGCATCACCGTGAATCCATTGATTTACAAGAACTCCCCCTACAAGGCCAACAGCCTCGCACCCATCACGGTGGTCCTGGATGCGCCCTTCATTCTCAACGTGAATGCCGACTGGGCGAAAAGCAACGCCATCAACTCCGTGCGAGACTTGATTGCCTATGCCAAACGCAAGCCGTCGGAGCTGACCTACGGCTCGGCCGGACCGGGCAATCTGGCCCATCTGGCCTACGCCATGCTGAGCAACAGCGCGAAGATCCAGACCACCCACGTCCCCTACAAGGCCGCATCCCAGGCAAGCATGGCCGTCATGGCCGGCGAGGTGAACAGCTCGTTCGACACGCTGGCCAGCGTTCCGCAGATTCTTTCGGGGAAGTTGAAAGCGCTGGCCGTCACCTCGAACGAGCGGCTGGCGCAAATGCCCGACGTGCCCACCATGGCCCAAGCCGGATTTCCGGATATCAGCGTGAAATTCTGGCTGGGCCTGCTGGCGCCCGCCGGCACATCACCCGTCATCATTGACGAGCTCTACGCGCATGCCAAGACGGCCATGGCCGTGCCGGCCGTCCACGCGGCCTTGAGTGCCCAGGGCCTGGTGGTGATGCAAGACCCGAAAGATTTTGCGAATCGCATTGCCGCAGAGACAAAGCAGTTGGTGGAAGTGATCAAGCGGGAAAAGATCTCACTCGATTGATGCTCCCGCGGCTAGGCGTCCTTGGCCAGCCACTCCACGCCAGCATCCGCGAAGCCCAGAACAATGGGCTTGAGCAGGCCCACCAACTCCGCGTGCAGGGCTTTGACCGTATGCGGGTTGCGATTGATCACGGGGCTGCAGACGATGACCGTGCGGCGCAGAGGCGGCGTGATGATGGGCGCGCCCACCAGGCGCTTTGCCTTGAGCATGGGAGTGATGGGCATGACGGGCAAGATGGTGAATCCCACGCCACGCTCCACCAGTTCCAGGAGAACGGCCGTGTTGTCCGACTCCGCCACGAGGTTCAGATCGACGCCGATGATGGTGCAGGCGCGGTCGATCACATTGCGCAGGCTTTCGGCTTCCGGCACCACCAGGGGCATCTTGGCAACGTCCGCCAAGTCCACGGGCGTGGCCGGAGACAGCCCTGAACTCGGCAAGCCAACGACGTACAGGGGCTCGCGGAATACGGGGGAGGTATGCAACAGCTCCGATTGCAGGTAGTCGCCCATGAGGCAGATATCGAGCTTGCCGTGCTCGAGGCTGTCTTGCAGAAAATCCGTGAAACCCGTGGCGATGCGTACTTTCAGATCCGGGTACTGGCGTCTCAGCGATAGCACCAAGGGCCCGGCCAGTCGGGTGGCCAGACCGGGCAGCATGCCGATCGACACGGACCCCATCAGGTTCGCCGTGGCAGCGCCGATGTCCGCCTTGGCCTGGTAGAGCCCTTGCAGTGAAAGCCGGACCTGATCGACGAAGCGACGACCGGGCACCGTGAGCACCATGCCCAATCGATTGCGCTCGAACAAGGGCGTGCCCAATTCCTCTTCCAATTGCCGCAGCTGTCTCGAAAGGGCCGGCTGCACCACATGCAGAAGTTCCGCCGCCCGCGTCAGGCTGCCGGTTTCGGCGATGGCCAGAATGGTCCGCAACTGTCGTATATCCACTGTCACCCCACTTCGGTCTTTGCCAGGCTGCTGTCACTGTCCAGGAACGTTGTGGATTGTCGCGCAGAAGCGGGGAATCCATTAAGCCGCGCTCCGGCCTGGTCGCTGCCCAGGTTCAGCGTTGCCCGATTTCGCGCAGCAGCCGCATGCCCACCAGGGTGTAGCGCGTCTCGGGGCTGTTCCAGTTGCGGTAGCTGCAGCGGGCATAAAACGCCCAGGTGTGCCAGGAGCCGCCTCGGCGCACCCGCACGCTGCCATCGGCCGGGCCTGCCGGGTTGCTGCCGGGCGAGTGGGCATAGTAGGTCTCGCCATGCCAGTCGGAGACCCACTCCCAGGCGTTGCCCAGCATGTCGTGCAGCCCGAAAGCGTTGGGCGCAAAGCTGCCCACCGGTGCCGTGAAGGCATGGCCGTCGTTGCCGGCAATGGCATGCTGCTGCCAGCGCGGCCAATAGGGGGCGGCGGCCTGGTCGAACACATTGGCCTCACGCTCCAGCCCCGCGGGCGCATCGCCGTGGGGGTAGCGGGTGGTGGTGCCGGCGCGGCAAGCGTATTCCCATTCCGCTTCAGTGGGCAGGCGGTAGCGGTGGCCTTCGGTGCGGCTGAGCCAGGCGGCCAGCGCCTGGGCGTCGTTCCAGGTCACGTTGAGCACGGGGTGGTCGTCGGTCTGCGCAAAACCCGGATTGCGCCAGGAGTAGCGAGGATCGCGCCCTTCGAAGGCATCGCCGCGCGCGGTGGTGGCGGGATCGTATTGGGGGTTGTAACCGTAGCCGCCCGTGCCGTCGGCTTCGGACTCGGGACGGTAGCCCGAGGCTTCGATGAAGCGGCGAAACTGCCCCACGGTCACTTCGTGCTGGCCCAGGTAGAAGGCCTGGCTGATCTGCACCTGGTGTACTGGCGCTTCATCGGCCAGCATTTCAAAGCGCCGGCGCTCCAGCAGGGGAAAAGCCTCCGCCAGACGTTCGGGGGATTCGTCGCTGCCCATGGCAAAGCTGCCGGCGGGAATGTGCACGAAAGCCATTCCCAGGCTGTTGCGCCAGACGCTGGTGCCTGCCTGCGAAGAGGGGGTGGCGCGCTCCTGCGCGGTGGTGATGGATGCGAGCAGCGCCGTGGCGCAGATCAGGGCGGGCGCGAAGTGGGACATGGCGATCTTTTGCTGGCACGGTCGGTGTGACCTTGCACCGCAATGTATGCCGGGACTGCCATGTTCTGCCTCGGGGTTTGTCCCCGCTAAGCTCTCCGCCAACTCGATCTATGCAGCAACGCCGTCCATTGCGAGCTCATGTCGTGGGATATCCACGATGGCGCTTTCCTGCGCAGCGGCAGCGCCGTGGAGATGGCTGATCAAATCCAGCGTGGTGGAGCCGCGGGTCAGCATGAGGCAGGTGACTTCAGGCGCCAGTGCGCGCGTGGCATGCCATGCATGGGGACGCATGCATATGCCCTGACCCGGTGGAATGCAGAATGCCGCAGCCGTGGACAGGTCCACACTGCCATCCGCATGGCTGCCGGCCATCACCTGGATGATGCTGCCCGTGAGCGGGGTGATGACCTGCTCGGTCAGCAGGTGCTTTTCGAGGCTGGTGACGAAGCTGTCCGTGTTTCGGTAGTTGACCCAGAGGATTTCCGCCCCATCCTGTGCGCCGGTGTGGAAGCTGTGCTGATGCCAGAAATCGGTAGCCGAGTTGGTGAACGCAGAGCGCTTCTCGCCGCCGGGTAGGCGCGTCCCAGCATCCAGCCAAACGGTGCGAACGACTCGGGGGTGAGTGCTTGAACCGTCAATGTGCGCTTGCCAATGGTCTCAATGGTCTTGAGCATGGAGTGTTTCCGGGCAGATGGAGGGGGCAAGAAAAAAGCGCCCCTGGAGGCGCTTGTTTTCGTGATCCTTGGCGGAGGCTGTGAGATTCGAACTCACGGACAGTTACCCGTCGGCAGTTTTCAAGACTGCTGGTTTAAACCACTCACCCAAACCTCCGCAAGCGCCCGATTCTACACACAGAATGCCGGGCCTCAGGCCTTGAGCAGGCCTTGAGTTTCGATGAAGGCGACTACCTGGGCCAGGCCTTCCAGGGTCTTGAGGTTGGTCATCACGAAAGGCTTGATGCCCTTGGGCGTGGCGCGCATGCGCTCGGTGTCGGCGCGCATCACGTCGAGGTTGGCGCCCACATGCGGGGCCAGGTCGGTCTTGTTGATGATGAACAGGTCGCTCTTGGTGATGCCCGGGCCGCCCTTGCGCGGGATTTTTTCACCCGCGGCGACGTCGATGACGTAAATCGTCAAATCCGACAGCTCGGGGCTGAAGGTCGCGGCCAGGTTGTCGCCGCCCGATTCGATGAAGACGATGTCGGCATCGGGGAACTGGACCAGCATGCGGTCTATGGCTTCGAGGTTGATCGAGGCGTCTTCGCGGATCGCTGTGTGCGGGCAGCCGCCGGTTTCCACGCCCAGGATGCGCTCGGCGGGCAGGGCGCCGCTCACCGTCAGCAGGCGCTGGTCTTCCTTGGTGTAGATGTCGTTGGTGATGGCGACCAGGTCGTACTGCGCGCGCATGGCCTTGCAGAGCATTTCCAGCAATGTGGTCTTGCCCGAGCCCACGGGACCGCCTATGCCCACGCGCAGGGGAGGCAGCTTCTTGCTGCGGTGGGCGATGTGGTGGAGGGGGGAAGTCATGATCTGAACAGTCGTGAGTATTGATTTTCATGCTGGGCCGAAAGAATGGCCAGCATGGGCGAAAAGGCCTGGCGCTGCGCGTCGGGCAGGGCCAGGGCATGGTCTACGGCGGCCGGAATGGCGGCGGTGAGCTGGGCCAGAATGCGCTGGCCCGCGTTCTGGCCCAGGGGCACGGCCTTGATCGCGGCCTGGACCATGTTTTCGGCCCAGCCGAAGGTATAGGCCAGCAGCACAGGGCGCGCGGATGCGCCGCTGCAATGCGCGGCCAGGGAAAAGGCCAGCGGGTAGCTGGCATCCTGCGCGGCCAGCCAGTCGATGGCCGGCCGGTGCTTGGCGTCGAGGCCATGCTGGTTGCGCAGCCAGGCGATGAGCGAGCGCCCCATTTGCTCGGTCTGCAGGCGCAGTTCGCTGCTTTCGCGGGTCTGGCGCACCCAGTCGTTGAGTGCGGCCAGGCGCACGCGGTCGTCCTGCTCCCAGGCCCTCAGGGCCTGGGCGATGGCCGCCATGTCGCCGCGCGCCTGGGTCAGCTGCAATTGCTGCGTGAGCCAGGCCGCGGCATCGGCTTCGCCGTGCACCCAACCGCTGCTGATCGCCGCTTCCAGCCCTTCCGAGTAGGAGAAGCCGCCTATGGGCAGGGCTGGCGAGGCCAGCCACAGCAGCTGCAACAGGCTTTGCGGTGCGACGGCAGGCGCGGCCTGGGCGGCCGCTGCCTGGCGCCGGCGCCAGGCCGAGGGCGGGCGCGCGGCGGGCAGGGGACGGGCCGGGACGGTGGGCATGGGGTCAGTGGGCGTGGCCGCAGCCCGGGCCGTGGACATGGCCGTGATCGTGATCGGCAGGCGCGGGTGCATGGTGGCTATGGCCATCGTTGGTCACATGGCCCCCATAGGCGCCGCCTTCGGGCTCGAAGGGCATGTCGGCGGCCGTGACGGTGAGGTGCATGCTGCGCAGCATGTCGGCCAGCACATGGTCGGGCTCGATTTTCAGGTGGTCGGGCTGCAGCTCTATGGGCACATGGCGGTTGCCGAGGTGGTAGGCCGCGCGCATCAGATTGAACGCCGCGCCAGGGCCGGTGCCGGCCGTGATGTGCAGCACTTTTTGCGGCGCGGCGATCACGCGCACCAGCGAACCGTCTTCGGCCACCAGCACATCGCCACCGCGCACGGCCTGGCCGCGGGGCAGGAAGATGGCCAGCGCGCGGCCTTGCGAGTCCGTGGCCGCGAAGCGGCTTTTCTGGCGCACGTCCCAGTCGAGTTCCAGGCTCGTGGCGCGCTGCAGCAGCACGCGGGCCAGGCCCTGGCCTTGGGAAATCAGTTTGTGGATGGACAGCATGGATGTGACAAAAAGGCGATGAAAGGGAATGCAGCGCCGTGCGACTTAGGCGCTAGCATGGGCATATGACGGCTTTGACTGTTTCTGATCCTCAGCGCCATCTGCCCTGCGGTTGCGGTCAGGTGGCGGTGTACGGCAGCTTGCGCCAGGGCGGGCGCAACGACATCCGGCGCTGGCAGGCGGATCTGGCCTGCCTGGGGCGGACCTGGCTGCACGGGCAACTGTACGACCTGGGCGGCTACCCCGGTCTGGTGCTCGATGGCACAAGGCCGGTGCTGGCCGAAGTCTATGCCCTGTCGCCCGCGCTGGAGTGCTGGCTCGATGAACTCGAAGGGGTCTGGCCCCAGGTCAGCGGCGAGTACGTCAAGCGCATCGTGGACGTGCTGGTCCGTCCGCCGGACGGCGGACACTTGCGCTTCATGCCGGTCCTGGTCTACGAAGTCCAGCCCGACGTGGTGCGCGGCCTCACGCCGATAGACGCCAGCGACTGGCAGGCCTGGCTGGCGCACCGGCTGCATTGAGGGGGCCATGGTGCGCTTTGCTCAGAAAAGAAAATACCGCTGGGTCATGGGCAGCGAAACGGCCGGCTCGCAGGTCAGCAACTGGCCGTCGGCGCGCACGCTGTAGGTCTGCGCATCGACTTCCATCACCGGCGTGTAGTCGTTGAGCCGCATATGGCGCTTGCCCAGGCCGCGGATGTCCTTCACGGCCGACAGCGTCTTGGCCAGGCCGAAGCGCTCGCCGATGCCCTGGGCCAGACCGGCCTGCGAGACAAAGGTCAGCGAAGTCCTGGCAAGGGCCTCGCCGAAGGCGCCGAACATGGGGCGGTAGTGCACGGGCTGGGGCGTGGGGATGGAGGCGTTGGGGTCGCCCATGGGGGCCATGGCGATGCAGCCGCCTTTGAGGATCAGGGCGGGCTTGACGCCGAAGAAGGCCGGCTTCCAGACCACGATGTCGGCCCATTTGCCCACTTCCAGGCTGCCGACCTCGTGGCTGATGCCATGGGCAATCGCCGGGTTGATGGTGTATTTGGCGATGTAGCGCTTGATGCGGAAGTTGTCGTTGCGCGCTGAGTCGCCGGGCAGGGCGCCGCGCTGCAGCTTCATCTTGTGGGCCGTCTGCCAGGTGCGCAGAATTACTTCGCCGACGCGGCCCATGGCCTGGCTGTCGGAGCTGAACATGCTGATCGCGCCCAGGTCGTGCAGTATGTCTTCGGCGGCGATGGTTTCCTTGCGGATGCGGCTTTCGGCGAAGGCCAGGTCTTCGGCGATGGACGGGTCCAGGTGGTGGCAGACCATGAGCATGTCGACATGCTCGTCCAGCGTGTTGATGGTGTAGGGCCGGGTCGGGTTGGTCGAGCTGGGCAGCACGTTTTCCAGGCCCACCACTTTCAGGATGTCGGGCGCGTGGCCGCCGCCCGCGCCTTCGGTGTGGAAGGTGTGGATGGTGCGCCCTTTGAAGGCCGCGACCGTGTCTTCGACAAAGCCGCTTTCATTGAGCGTGTCGGTGTGGATCGCTACCTGGATGTCGGTGGCTTCGGCCACGTTCAGGCAGTTGTCGATGGCCGCGGGCGTGCTGCCCCAGTCTTCGTGCAGCTTGAGGCCGATGGCGCCGGCGTTGATCTGCTCGTACAGGCCTTCGGGCAGGCTGGTATTGCCTTTGCCCATGAAACCCAGGTTCATGGGGAAGGCATCGGCGGCCTGCAGCATGCGCTCCATGTGCCAGGGGCCGGGCGTGCAGGTGGTGGCGAAGGTGCCCGTGGCCGGGCCTGTGCCGCCGCCGAGCATGGTGGTGACGCCGCTGGTCAGCGCTTCCTCGATCTGCTGGGGCGCGATGAAGTGGATATGCGTGTCCACGCCGCCGGCCGTGACGATGCAGCCTTCACAGCTGATGATTTCCGTGCCCGGGCCGATGACGATGTCCACGCCGGGCTGGGTGTCGGGGTTGCCGGCCTTGCCGATGGCGGCGATGCGGCCGCTTTTCAGGCCGATGTCGGCCTTGACGATGCCCCAGTGGTCGACGATCAGCGCATTGGTCAGCACCGTGTCCATCGCGCCTTCAGCGCGGCTTCTCTGGCTTTGTGCCATGCCGTCGCGTATGGTCTTGCCCCCGCCGAATTTCACTTCCTCGCCGTAGCTGCCCGCGGCCAGCGTGTAGTCGCGCTCGACTTCGAGCAGCAGTGCGGTGTCGGCCAGGCGCACGCGGTCGCCCGTTGTCGGACCAAAGGTTTCCGCATAGGCGCGGCGTTCCATCGTGGCCATCTCAGTGCTCTCCTGGCAGTTTGTCGAGCGGTCCCTGGACCAGGCCGCGAAAGCCATGGACCACGCGATCGCCCGCGTAATCCACCAGTTCCACCGTGCGTTGCTGGCCGGGCTCGAAGCGCACGGCCATGCCGCTGGCAATGTTCAGGCGCATGCCGTGCGCGGTATCGCGGTCGAAACTCAGGCCGGCATTGGTTTCGGCGAAGTGGTAGTGCGAACCGACCTGGATGGGCCGGTCGCTGGCATTGCGCACCAGCAGCGTGGTGGTGCGCCGGCCCGTGTTGAGGGCGTGTTCGCCTGTGTCGAGAATCAGTTCACCGGGGACCATGGGGGCGCTCCTTCAGGCCAGACGGATCAACATGAATGCGCCCAGCGTGGCCGTGGCCGCGCCGCCCAGGCTGGCGAACAGGCGCTGGCGCTGCAGCAGGCCACGGCCCAGCAGCATGCCGCTCAGGTGCAGCAATGCCGAGCCCAGGGCCATGCCGGCCAGCGCGGCGACGGCCGCCAGGCCGGTGTCACCGGCGAGCTCCATGCCGTGCGCCGCGCCATGGAAGAAGGCGAACACGCCGGCCAGCGTGGCCGCGGCGCCCCAGGGCATTTTTCTCTGCAGGGCCAGCAGCAGACCCAGCACCAGCACCGAGGCCGCGATCATCGGTTCCACGCCAGGCAATTGCAGGCCGGCGAAGCCGGCGAGCGCGCCGACCACCAGCAGCGCCACGAAGGCCGCGGGCGCGCGCCAGGCCGGGCGCACCGTGAGCGCACTCCAGGCGCCTACGGCGACCATGGCCGCGAGGTGGTCGGCACCCGTGAAGGGGTGGGCAAAGGCATGCATGGCCGCGTCGAGGGCGTGGTAATGGGCGCCGGCATCCGCGGACGGATGGGCGAGCGCGGCCAGCGGCAGGGCGGCCAGGGCGGCGGTGGCGGAAGCGATCAGGGGTTTGGCTTGCATGGCAGTCGGTGCTCGGGAGAAATCAGACGATGGGGTCGTGCACGGTGACCAGCTTGGTCCCGTCGGGGAAAGTGGCTTCGACCTGGATGTCGGGAATCATTTCGGCGATGCCGTCCATCACGTCGGCGCGGGTCAGTATCTGGCGGCCTTCGCTCATCATCTGGGCCACGGTCTTGCCGTCGCGCGCGCCTTCCATAACGGCCGCGCTGATCAAGGCAATGGCTTCGGGGTAGTTGAGCTTGAGTCCCCGGGCCTTGCGGCGTTCGGCCAGCAAGGCGGCGGTGAACAGGAGCAACTTGTCTTTTTCACGCGGCGTGAGTTCCATGGCGTCAAGGCGGGCGTGGCGCCCGCACGGCTATGCAGATATCAAGCATGCAGCAAGGTACGTGCCATGGTGAAGGCGCGGCCCGCACAACCCTTGATGCGTCGCTACTTTTCCTTGTTGCGCGCCCGTTCCAGCGATCTGCCGGGTGGCTGCAAAACCAAGGGTATTCCCTGTTTTTTTGCTTGGCGGCGCAGCGTGGCACAGAAGCTGCACGCAGATCGCCATGGACCACAGCCGCCATGAGTCGGAAATCGCGGACGCGCAGCGCGCCCCAGGTGGGGCTGCGCCCGATGGCGCCGGGCCGGCCCCGGTGCAGCAGGTGGTCAAGGTGCGGCGCGACTACAACCGCTGGGTGGCAACCGAGACGCTGGAGGACTACGCGCTGCGCTACACCCCGCAGCGCGCGCGCCGCTGGTCGGAGTGGGGCGTGGCCCATACCGCGTTTGGCGCGGCCTCGTTCCTGGTGCTCGAAGCCGTGGGCGCGACCTTGCTGGTGCAGTACGGTTTCATCAACGCGTTCTGGGCCATCGTCTGCACGGGCTTGATCATTTTTGCCGCCGGCCTGCCCATCAGCATCTACGCGGCGCGCCATGGCGTAGACATGGACTTGCTGACCCGTGGCGCGGGCTTTGGCTACATAGGCTCGAGCATCACTTCGCTGATCTACGCGAGTTTCACTTTCATTTTCTTTGCGCTTGAAGCGGCGGTGATGGCCTATGCGCTCGAACTCGCCCTGGACATCCCGCCGCGCTGGGGCTATCTGGTCTGCGCCCTGGTGGTCATCCCCTTGGTGACCCATGGCGTGTCGGCCATCAGCCGGCTGCAGGTCTGGACGCAGCCGCTGTGGCTGCTGATGCTGGTCGTGCCCTTTGTCTATGTACTGGCGCACCAGCCTGGGGTGTTCGAAGGCGTCTTGCACTATCCGGGGGCGCAGGCGCAGAGCGAAGGCCGGGTCGCGGGCTTCAGTCTGCCTCTTTTTGGTGCAGGCCTGACCATGGGCATTGCACTCATCACCCAGATGGGCGAGCAGGCCGACTACCTGCGCTTCATGCCGGTGCGCAGCCAGGCCAATCGCTGGCGCTGGTGGGGCGCGGTGATGCTGGGCGGGCCGGGCTGGGTGTTGCTGGGCGTGGCCAAGATGTTGGGCGGAGCCTTGCTCGCCTATCTGGCGATCTCGCATGCCGTTCCGCCGGACCATGCAGTGGACCCGAACCAGATGTACCTGGCGGCCTACAACTATGTGTTCACCGACTACGGCTGGGCGGTGGCGGCGACGGCGCTGTTCGTGGTCTTGTCGCAGCTCAAGATCAACGTCACCAATGCCTACGCCGGATCGCTGGCCTGGAGCAATTTCTTCTCGCGCCTCACGCACAGCCACCCCGGGCGCGTGGTGTGGGTGGTGTTCAACACGCTGATCGCTTTCATGCTGATGGCAATGCATGTGTTTCGCGCGCTGGGCGAAGTGCTGGGGCTGTACTCGAATCTGGCCATTGCCTGGATCATGGCGGTGGTGGCCGACCTGGTGATCAACAAGCCGCTGGGCTTGTCGCCGCGCGGCATAGAGTTCAAGCGCGCGCGGCTGTACGACATCAACCCGGTGGGCGTCGGGGCGATGGCCTTGTCGTCGCTGCTGTCGGTGGCGGCGCACCTGGGGGCTTTCGGGCCGCTGGCCCAGGCGTTTTCCGCGCTGATCGCCATGGGCGTGGCGCTGGTCGCCTCGCCGCTGATTGCCTGGTGGACCCAAGGGCGCTACTACCTGGTGCCCGCTGCGCCGCCCGCCTGCGCCGGCTGCACTGCCCAGGTCGCGGTCCCGCCGCGCCTGCAGCGCTGCGTGGTCTGTGAGCGCGACTACGAAGTGCCCGACATGGTGCATTGCCCGGCCTACCAGGGATCCATCTGCTCGCTGTGCTGCACGCTGGACGCGCGCTGCGGCGACCTGTGCCGGCCTCAGGCCCATCTGGCCGTGCAGTGGCGCGCGGCGCTGCGCCGGCTGCTGCCGCAGCGCATGTGGAGCCTGCTGGACAAGGGGCTGCTGCACTTCGTGCTGCTGATGCTGCTGATAGCACCGGCATTGGTGGCGCTGATAGCGCTGCTCTACCTGCTGGAGCTGCAGATGCTGGAGCGCAGCGTACCGGCCATTGCCGGGGCCGGCGCAGTGCTGGAGTCCGTGCTGCT
This sequence comes from Pseudomonadota bacterium, assembly GCA_023622805.1. Classification (GTDB taxonomy): domain Bacteria; phylum Pseudomonadota; class Gammaproteobacteria; order Burkholderiales; family Burkholderiaceae_C; genus Comamonas; species Comamonas bellezanensis. The sequence continues at coordinate 27,919 of JAMNYN010000673.1, forward strand.
CAAGGTCGGCGTGGGCTTGCTGCTGATCTCGGGCCTGGTCGTCTGGTGGCTGGTGCTGGCCCAGCACAGCCGCAAGGTGGCGCAGCAGGAGTCGCAGCGCCAGACGGGGCTGCTGGTGCGCGAGATCGCCTTGCACCGCGCCACCGACGGCCAGTTGCAGCAGGCCCGGCGCGCGGCCGAAGAGGCGCGCGCCGTGGCCGAAGCCGCGCGCCAGGCGGCCGACCTGGCGAACCAGGCCAAGAGCCGCTACATCAGCGCCATCAGCCACGAGCTGCGCACGCCGCTCAACAGCATCCTGGGCTATGCCCAGCTCATGGGCGAAGACCCCGACGTGCCAGCGCACCGGCGCCAGGCCGTGGCCGTGATCCGCCGCGGCGGCGAGCATCTGCTGTCGCTGATCGAAGGCACGCTGGACATTGCGCGCATCGAATCGGGCAAGCTGGCCTTGCAGGTGCAGCCCATGGAGTTTGCCGCGGGCCTGCAGCAGATGGCCGGCATGTTCGAGCTGCAGGCCGAGGCCAAGGGCCTGGCCTTCCACTACGAACCCGAGGGCGCGTTGCCCGCCTGGGTGCGCACCGATGAAAAGCGGCTGCGCCAGATCCTGTTCAATCTGCTGGGCAATGCCATCAAGTTCACGGTGCGCGGCGCGGTGACGCTGCGCGTGCGCCATACCCGGCAAATGGCCTATGTGTCGGTGCTCGATACCGGCCCGGGCCTGAGCGAAGCCGAGCAGGCCCAGGTGTTCGAGCCGTTTGCGCGGGGCTCGGGCGCCCAGGCCAGCGCGGGTGCGGGCCTGGGTCTGACCATGGCCAAGATGCTGACCGAGCTCATGGGCGGGGCCTTGAGCGTGAGCAGCCAGCCGGGGCAGGGCGCGGCCTTCCATATCCGCCTGTTCCTGCCGTCGCTGGAGCAAGGTCCGGCCGCGCTGCCGGCGCCGCCGCGCGCGGTCGGCTATCTGGGCGCCACGCGCCGGCTGCTGGTGGTCGACAACGAGGAGGCCGACCGCGAGCTGCTGGCGCAGTTGCTGGTGCCGCTGGGTTTTGCCGTGCAGCACGCGGCCAACGGCCAGGAAGCGCTGGCGCTGCTGGCCGCGGGCTACCGTCCGCAGGCGATCTTCATGGACCTGGCCATGCCGGGAATGGACGGCTGGGAATGCCTGCGCCGGCTGCGCAAGTTGCCGCTGGGCGACGTTGCCTGCGCCATTGTCTCGGCCAATGCCTTCGACCGTGAAATGCCCAATGACGTGGGCATACGGCCGCAGGATTTCCTGGTCAAGCCGGTGCGTCACAGCGAATTGCTGCAGTGGCTGGAAGACCGGCTCGAACTGGTCTGGCGCAGCGCGCCGCAGTTGCCGGTCGACGCCGCGGGCGGCCTGGACGGCGTGCCCGAGGCCGCGCTCGCGGCGCTGCGCCAGGCGCTGGAGTGGGGCTATATGCGCGGCGTCGAACAGGCGCTGGCGCAGCTGGCCCAGGACCATCCGCAGGCCGCTGCGCTGTGGCAGCGGCTGCGGGCCCAGGCGCAGCAGTTCCAGTTCGAGGCCATGGCCGCGCAATTGAATGACAAGGCTTGATGATGGATCTTTCCCCTTCGCTCACGCGTGACGCCAACCTGGTGCTGATCGTCGACGATGTGCCCGACAACCTGGCGATGCTGCACGACGCGCTCGATGCCGCGGGCTATATCGTGCTGGTCGCGACCAGCGGCGAAGCCGCGCTGGCGCGCGCCGCCCAGGCCCTGCCCGACATCGTGCTGCTCGACGCCATGATGCCGGGCATGGACGGCTTCGAAGTCGCGCGCCGTCTCAAGGCCGATGCGCTCACGGCGCCGATTCCCATTGTCTTCATGACCGGCCTGACCGAGACCGAACACCTGATCGCCGCGCTGGCGGCCGGGGGCGTGGACTATGTGACCAAGCCCATCAAGCCCGCGGAAGTGCTGGCGCGCATGGGCGTGCACCTGGGCACGGCGCGGCGCGCGCGCGCCCAGCAGCAGCAGGCCGTGCAGGCGCGCAGCGCGCTCGATGCCTTCGGTCACGCGAGCCTCACGGTGCGCATCGCCGATGGGCGCGTGCTGTGGCAGACGCCGTTGGCGCGCGAGCTGCTGCGCCGCCACTTCGGCATCGAGGGCCCGCGCGCCGTGCTGCCTCCCGACGTGATGGCCTGGGTGCAACGCCAGCAGGCCACGCTGGCCTTGCATGCCGAGCCGCCGCGCTGGACCCTGGACCAGGGACACGGCAGCCTGGTGCTGCGCCTGCACCCGCCTTCGCCCGAGGCCGACGAAGGCGAACTGCTGCTGGTGATGCGCGAGGAGTCCGATCTGGCGGTGCGCGAGACCCTGCGCCAGGGCTTTGGCATGACGGCCAAGGAGTCCGAAGTGCTGTACTGGCTGGCCCAGGGCAAGATCAACCGCGATATCGCCGCCATCGTCGGCTGCAGCCCGGCGACGGTCAAAAAGCACCTGGAACGCATTTACGCCAAGCTGGGCGTGGAAACCCGCACCGCGGCCGCCGCCATGGCCATGGCGCGCCTGCCGGCCTGATGAGGATTGCCAATCTGCGCCATGCAGATTTCCAACCCTGCGCGGGTGCAGCGCTGTCTACACTGGACGGCATGACGCTTGAACATTCCACCTCCCCAGCGCCCCAGGGCCTCGATGACGCGACCCTGGCCTTTGCCGACAAGGTGTTCGACGCCGCACGCACGGGCGACGATGGAAGCCTCGCGCAATGGCTGGCGGCCGGCCTGCCCCCCGATCTGCGCAATGCCAAGGGCGACAGCCTGCTGATGCTGGCCAGCTACCACGGCCATGCGG
>JAMNYN010000181.1 GCA_023622805.1 Pseudomonadota bacterium
CAGGATGTCCTTGGACAGTCCTTCGGTGGACAGCAGGTGAATCAACTCACCGTTCTTGTTGAGTTGGGGATTGCGCTTGTACAGCACGGTCAGGCCTCTTGAATGCGGAAGTGGAAGATGCCGTTGTCGTCGCGCGCCAGCGCCAGCGACTGGGTGGGCGGCAGCGCGATGCGGGCGGCCGCGAAGTCGGCCTGAATCGGCAGCTCGCGCCCGCCGCGGTCGACCAGCACCGCCAGGCGCACGCAGCCCGGACGGCCGTAGTCATACAGCTCGTTGAGCACGGCGCGTATGGTGCGGCCGGTGTAGAGCACGTCGTCGAGCACCAGGATGTCGGCGCCGTTGACGTCGAAATCAATGCTGGTCTGGGCGCTGCTGGCCATGCCGCGCTGCGCGAAGTCATCGCGGTGCAGCACCGACGACAGCACGCTGGGCGAACCCGGCAGGTTCAAGTCCTTGTGCAGGCGCTCGACCAGCCAGGCACCACCCGAAGTGATGCCGGCCAGGTGCGTCGAGGCTCCCATGAGGCTGCGCACGCCGCGCAGCAGTTCACGGTACAGCGCCTCGGCGTCGAGCACCAGGCTGCCAGCTCCGGCAACGGGATCGTTCATGGAAGACTCCTCAAAAACTGTTCAAGAATGATGCAGGCCGAAGCAGCGTCGGCGTCGCGCGCGCCGCTGGCAATGGCTTCGGTGGTGCTGTAGCGCTCGGCGACTTCGAACACCTGCAGGCCGAAGCGCCCGCGCAGCTGGCGCCCGAACTTGAGCGCGCGGGCCGTGTTTTCGTGGGCCGCGCCGTCGGGGTGGTAGGGCACGCCTATCACCAGCGCGTCGGGCTGCCACTCCTTGATCCGGGCCGCGACCTGCAGCATGCGCGCGTCGGCGCCTTCGGCCTTGATCGTGGGCTGGGGCGTGGTCAGGCCCATCATGCGGCTGCCGGTGGCGACGCCGGTGCGCTTGGTGCCGAAGTCAAAAGCCAGAAAACTCTGGAAATGCGCGGGCACCACGGCGGGCGCACGCACGGGCGCGGCTGCTCCATGCGCGTTGGCCGCGGCCGTGTCCTTGAGCGGTTCGGCGCTCATGCGTGCCCCACTTCGGGCGACAGCGTCCAGGACTGCAGGCCCAGCAGGCCCAGGGCGCGGTCGTAGCGTTCGGCCACGGGCGCTTCAAAGATCAGCGCGACATCGGCCCCGACCGTGAGCCAGGCGTTTTCCGACAATTCGGACTCGAGCTGGCCTTCGCCCCACGAGGAGTAACCCAGCGACACAAACACCCGGCGCGGACCGGCGCCGTTGGACAGGGCTTCGAGCACGTCCTTGGAGGTGGTCATTTCCAGCCCCCCGGGAATGCTCATCGTCGAGGCATAAATGGATTCATCGGTGGCAATGCCTTCAGCGACAAAGGCGTCGTGCAGCACAAAGCCACGGTCGGTCTGCACCGGGCCTCCCCGGTAGACCACGTCGGAGCGCAAGTCTTCGCGTCCGAGGGAAAGATCGATCTTGTCGAGCAGGCCTTCAAGGCTCAATGGCATGGGCTTGTTGATAATCAAGCCCAAAGCGCCACGCTCACTATGCTCGCACAGGTACACCACGCTGCGCGAAAAGGACTCATCTTCGACGCCGGGCATGGCAATCAGAAAATGGTGCGTCAAGTTGATAGGCGCAGAATCAGCGGGCATCCTTCGATTTTAACGGTGAACCATGGCACATTCCGGACCTGTGGGCTTGGTCTGGCTGCGGCGCGACCTGCGCGCCAGCGACCACGCCGCCCTTTTTCATGCCCTGCGCGGCTGCGCCCAGGTGCATTGCGTCTTTCTTTTCGATCAGGCCATCCTCGCGCCGCTGCCGCGCGCCGACCGGCGCGTGGAGTTCATCTGCGACAGTCTGGCCTCGCTGGACGCGGCCTTGCGCGCGCTCGCCGGCCATCCCCAGGCCGGCTTGATCGTGCGCCAGGGGCTGGCGGAAGAAGAAATCCCACGCCTGGCGCAGCAGCTGGGCGCCACGGCGGTGTTCGCCAACCACGACGACGAGCCCCAATCCCTGGCGCGTGACGCCCGCGTGCGCGCGGCCCTGCAGGCCGGTGGCGTGGCCTTGCACACCTTCAAGGACCACGTGATTTTCGAGCGCGACGAAGTGCTCACTCTCTCGGGCGCGCCGTTCAGCGTGTTCACGCCCTACAAGAACGCCTGGCTGCGCAAGCTCAACGCCTTCTATCTCTCGGCCTACCCGGTGGAGCGCTACGCCAGCCATCTCGCCCCCCGGCCCGAGAGTGACTGCCGGCCCCTGCCCGGCCTGGCCGACATAGGCTTCGCGCCCACCAACCTGCACCAGCTGGCCCTGCCCACGGGCAGCGAGGGGGCGGCCAAGCTGCTGGCCGACTTTGCGCCGCGCCTGGCGCAATACGACCAGGCGCGCGACTTTCCGGCCGTCAAGGGTCCGAGCTACCTGAGCGTGCACCTGCGCTTTGGCACGGTGTCCATCCGCGAACTGGCGCGGATGGCCTGGGCCCAGGCCAGCGAGCAGCAGTGCCCGGGCGCGGCCACCTGGCTCAGCGAGCTCATCTGGCGCGATTTCTACCACCAGATCCTGGCCCACCACCCGCACGTGGTAGCGCAGAGCTTCAAGCCCGCCTATGACGCCATCGTCTGGGAGTCAGGGGCCAAGGCCGAACGCCTGTTCGCCGCCTGGTGCCAGGGCCGCACGGGCTATCCGCTGGTCGATGCGGCCATGGCCCAGCTCAACCAGACCGGCTACATGCACAACCGCCTGCGCATGGTGGTGGCCAGCTTTCTGGTCAAGGACCTGGGAATCGACTGGCGCTGGGGCGAGCAGTATTTCGCCGAACAGCTCAACGACTTCGACCTGGCGGCCAACAACGGCGGCTGGCAATGGGCGGCCTCCACGGGCTGCGATGCCCAGCCCTACTTCCGCATCTTCAATCCCGTCAGCCAGAGCGAGAAGTTCGACGCGGCAGGCCGCTTCATCCGCCGCTACCTGCCGCAGCTGGCCGCACTGCCGGACAAGCTGATCCACGCGCCCTGGAAGGCCGGGCCGCTGGAGCTGGCCGCGGCGGGGGTCGAGCTGGTGGCGGCAGGGGAAGCCATGGGGCCTGCGAGCTACCCGCGCCCCCTCGTCGACCATGCCCAAGCCCGCGAGCGCACGCTGGCGCGCTACGCGGTGGTCAAGGCCAAGGCCTAAGCCGACTCGGGCAGCGACTGCTCGGCGGCCTGGGTCGCGTAGTGCTGCACCAGGCTCAGCAGCTCCTCGTCGGAGTAAGGCTTGCCCAGGTAGTGGTTCACGCCCAGCTCGCGCGCATGCTCGCGGTGCTTTTGCGCGATGCGCGACGTGATCATGATGATGGGCAGGTCGCTGAGCCGACTGTCGGCACGGATGTGGCGCGCCAGATCGAAGCCGTCCATACGCGGCATTTCGATATCGGACAGCACCACCGCCGGACGCGCGCCCTGCAAGCGCTCCAGCGCCTGCAGACCGTCGGCCGCGACTTCCACGCGGTAGCCTTCGCGCTGCAGCAGGCGTTGGGTCACACGCCGCACGGTGATGGAGTCATCCACCACCAGCACCAGCGGCACTTCGCCCGCGCCCGCGGCCTGGGGCTGGACGGTGGCCACGCCATCGCCGCCCACCCGCTGCGCAGGCACTGCCGTCGCACCCAGGCGCACCTGTTCGCGCACCTGCTCGCCATAGACCGTGGCCAGCGCCACCGGGTTGTAGATCAGCACCACCGCACCCGAAGCCAGCACCGACATGCCCGTCAGTCCCGGCAGGCGCGACAGCTGCGGCCCCAGATGCTTGACCACCACTTCCTGGTTGCCCAGCACTTCATCCACATGCAGCGCCAGGCGCTGCGCCGCGCTGCGGAAAATCACCACGGCCCGGGTCTTGCCCACGCCTTCCTGGCTTTGCGCGGACGTCTGCCACAGCGCTCCGGCCCAGAAGAACGGCACTCCTTCGTCGCTGCCCGCCTCGTGCAGGCTGCCGCTGGCATAGGCCTGCTCCAGCGTGGATACGGGCACGCGGCGCACGATTTCCACCAGATTCGCGGGCACGCCCACGGCGAGCTTGCCCACGCGCAGCATGACCACCTGCGTCACGGCCGTGGTCAGCGGCAGCACCAGGGAGAAGGACACGCCCGCCCCCGGAGTGCTGTGGGTTTCTATGCGCCCGCCCAAGGCGTTGACTTCGGC
>JAMNYN010000400.1 GCA_023622805.1 Pseudomonadota bacterium
GTCGCGCAGGCGCGTGCCGTCCTTGTGGCCGGCGTCGACCACGATGTGGGCCGGCGCCCCCATCTGCTTGGCCAGCACCAGATTGCGCGGCTGCACGCCGGTCAGCAGCAGCGGGGCCGAAGGCTCGTGCATGGAGTGCAGGTCGAGCAGCCAGTCGGTCTGGCGCACGAAGGGTCGCAGCGCGGCGGCGCGCCGACGCTCGGCGGTGTTGCCGGCATCGATGCGCTCGTCGCTCCACTGGCGGTTCAGGTCTTCGTCGGTGAAACGCGACGCATCGTGGGCGGCGGCGTCGAAGCGGTCGAAGGCGTCGAGGTTGGCAAACACCAGGGTCAGCGTGCCTTGCAGCGGGCGCAGGCCGGCTTCCAGCAGGCCTTTGAGCGCCCAGGCGCCGCACAGCTCGTTGCCGTGGACCAGGGCGGAGATCATCACCTGGCGGCCGGGCAGACCCGAGTCGAAGCGCCAGACCCCTTCGGTGCCGGTATTGCCCGCACGCCAGGCGGCGATGTCGGGTGCCGGCAGGTCAAATGTCAGAACGCTCATCGCTTCAGTCTTCGATCTTGGCGAACTCGACAATCTTGCTGTACTTGGCGATTTCGGCGTTGATGAACTTGGCGGGATCAATCTTCTGGTCCATGACCGTCGAGCCCGTCGCGGCCAGCTTCTTGCGGAAGTCGGGAGATGCCAGCGTGTCGCTCAAGGCCTTCTTGAGCTTGTCCTGGATGGGCTTGGGCAGGTTGGCAGGGCCCATCATCGCGAACCACGAACCCAGGTCCACGTTCTTGAACGTCGGGTTTTCGGACAGGGCCGGGATGTCAGGCGTGACGGCCGAGCGCTTGGCTTCGGTGGTGCCCAGGGCGATCACTTTGCCCGACTGGATCTGGGGCAGGCCGCTGGAGAGCACGAACATGCCGTACTCGATGTTGTTGCCGACCAGGTCGGTGGTCAGAGGGGCCACGCCGCGGTAGGGCACATGGGCCATCTCCAGCTTGCCTTGTTCCTTGATCAGTTCACCGGCCAGGTGCAAGGCCGTGCCCACGCCCGAGCTGCCGTAGCTGAACTTGCCGGGGTTCTTGGACACGGCGGTGATGAATTCAGCGGTGTTCTTGACGCCGGCTTTTTGCGAAGCGACCAGCACCATGGGCTGCGAAGCCACCAGGCCCAGGGCGGTGAAGTCCTGGATGGAGTACTTCACGCTCTTGTTGATCAGGCGGGCAATGGCCAGTTCGTTGTTGGCGCCGACCATGATGGTGTAGCCATCGGGAGCGGCCTTGGCGACTTTTTGCGCGCCGATCGCGCCACCGGCGCCACCCAGGTTCTCGATCACGACGGGCTGGCCCAGGCGCGTGGAGAGTTCGGTGCCGACCATGCGGCCGATCAAATCGGTGCTGCCGCCTGGTGGGTAGCCGATGACCATGGTGATGGGCTTGCTGGGGTAGGCGGTGTCGGCAAAAGCGGAACCGGCGGCCAGAAGGGCGATACCGCAGGCCAGGGCAGTCCGGCGCAGGATAGAACGATTTTGCATGAGGCGATTCCTTATTTGAATAACGTCAATTGTCAAAAGTCCTGCGGTCCGGATTGGTGCTGAAAAAGCACAATCTCGTGCCACTATTGCACAACAGCCTTGTCTTATCCATAGCGTTCGTGCCATCCGCTGCCTTTGAAACCGGCGCGTCCCAGCAAGGGGGCAGCGAGGAAGGGCCGCCCCGCACCGAGGCTGCCGCCCCCCTCCACCGAAGGATGAGAGGGGGGAGTCGCGAAGCGGCTCAGGGGGTGCTCCGAGTCACGCGGACCCAGAACTCTTCCGCGGCGGGCGACAGGCGGCGTTTGGGCCGGTACAGGCGCACGTCGAAGCGGATTTCCATGGCCCGGTCGCCGGCCAGCGCCAGGCGCCCGGCCTTGCAATCCGCGTGGACCATGGACCAGGGCAGCCAGGCCACGCCCATGCCTTTGTGCACATATTCGTACTGCGCATCGGCCGAGTCGCACTCCAGAATGCGGTGCAGGCGGGGCGCTTGCGGGTTTTGCGACAAATGGTCTTCCACCAGCCGGCCCAGGGCCATGCGGTGGGGAAAGGACAGGTAGGGCACGCTGCCCGGCGCGGCAAAGCTGTGCAAGGCCAGGCCCGCGGCATCGGTGCGCGACACCGGCACCAGCCGGTCGCTGGCGACATGCACGTGGGTGAACTGGCGCGCGTCCAGGCGCACGGCAATCGCCGGGTGGTGGTAGAGCAGGGAAAACTGGATTTCGTCCTGCTCCAGCATGGTCACGGTCTCGTGCAGGCTGCGCGTCTCCACCGTCAGCGGGTTGGACTGCAGCAAGGGGCCGAGCCGCACCAGCCAGTCGGCGACGATGGTGCGCGCCAGCGTGCGGCCCGTGACCAGGGTGATGGCCCGGGCCTGCAGGCCGGCGATGGCCTGCAGCTCTTCATGCGACTGGGCCAGCGTGCGCGTCATCAGTCCGCAGGTTTCGAGAAAAGCTTCGCCGGCCGGCGTGAGCCGCACCGGGCTGCTGCCCGACACCACCAGCGCCGTGCCGGTCCAGGCTTCCAGCGCCCGGATGCGCCGACCGAACGCCGGATGGGTCACATGGCGCAGCTCGGCCGCGCGGGTGAAGCTGCGCTCCTGGGCCAGCAGGAGAAAGTCCTCCAGCCATTTCATTTGCATGGCTAGTACTCCGCTTAGCGCGCCATGGTGTTCACCACCGCACACAGCCTATGAAACTGCCGTGCCCCAGCCCAGAGGCACCGAGCAAGGGCCGCCCCGCAGCGATGGTGCCGTCCCCCTCCACCGAAGGTTGGGAGGGGGAAGCGGGGGCCGGCCATCCGGCGTGAGCCGCTCAGGGGGTGCTTCATATCAGCCGCGCGCTTCTAGCGCGGCTTGCTGCAGGGTTTCGCGCGTTGCCAGGGCCTGGGCGCGTGCGGCCTGGGCAAAGTCGGCGCCGGACGAGGCGTACAGAATCGCCCGCGAGGAGTTGACGATGATGCTGCCGTGCTCGCGCAGGCCGGCCTTGACGGTGGCCACGGCGTCGCCGCCCTGGGCACCCACGCCCGGGATCAGCAGCGGCAGGGTCGGAGCAATTTCGCGCACGCGCTCGATTTCATGCGGGCGCGTCGCGCCGACCACCAGGCCCAGCTGGCCGTTGAGGTTCCACGGGCCTTGGGCCAGCGCGGCCACATGCTCGAATACCTTGGGGTTGCCAGGCACATCGGCCAGGGTGCGCGCCTGCAGGTCGTCGCCGCCCGGGTTGGACGTGCGGCACAGCAGGAAAGCGCCCTTGCCTTCGTACTGGAGGTAGGGAGCGATGGAGTCGAAGCCCATGAAGGGCGACAGGGTCACGGCATCGGCGCCGTAGCGCTCGAAGGCTTCCTTGGCGTATTGCTCGGCCGTGGAGCCGATGTCGCCGCGCTTGGCGTCGAGGATCACCGGCACATGGGGTGCGACGGCGCGCATGTGGGCCATCAGGCGTTCGAGCTGGTCTTCGGCGCGGTGGGCCGCGAAATAGGCGATCTGCGGTTTGAAGGTGCTGACCAGGTCGGCCGTGGCATCGACGATGGCGGCACAGAAGTCGTAGATCTTCGAGGCATCGCCTTGCATCGCGGCAGGAAAGCGGTTGGGCTCGGGGTCTAGCCCCACGCACAGCATGGATTGGTTTTGCGAGCCGGCGTTGCGCAGCATGTCGAGGAAAGTCATGGGGTGCGATTTTAAGGTATCGCCCTATTCCAGATCTTTCGGTGAGCCATGCGGCTTGCCCCGCTCCGAGGGGACCACTCTCCATGGCGCTAGCAACGTCCACTGTCTATGAAACTGGCGCGCCCCAGCCCGGTGACGCCGAGCAAGGGCCGCCCCGCAGCGAAGGTGTCGTCCCCCCTTGGGGGGGAAGCGGCGCAGCCGCACAGGGGGGCTTTATCCCGCGCGCTTTTCAAGAATCTCAAAGGCCGGCAGGGTCTTGCCTTCGAGCACTTCCAGGAAAGCGCCGCCGCCGGTCGAGATGTAGCCGACCTGGTCTTCGATGCCGTACTTGGCGATCGCGGCCAGTGTGTCGCCACCGCCGGCAATGCTGAAGGCCTTGGATTGCGCAATCGCCTGGGCGATGGTGCGCGTGCCGTTTTCGAAGGCTGCGAACTCGAACACGCCCACGGGGCCGTTCCAGACGATGGTGCCCGCGGCCTTGAGCTGCGCGGCCAGGCGTGCGGCGGTGTCGGGGCCGATATCCAGGATCAGGTCGTCGTCGGCCACGTCGGTAGCAGCCTTGACCGTGGCCGGAGCATCGGCGGAAAAAGTCTTGGCCACCACCACGTCGGTGGGGATGGGCACCTGCGCGCCGCGGGCGGCCATGGCATCGATCACGGCCTTGGCCTGGGCCACGAGGTCGGGCTCGGCCAGCGACTTGCCGATCTTCAGGCCGGCGGCCAGCATGAAGGTGTTGGCAATGCCGCCACCGACGATCAACTGGTCGACCTTGCTCGCCAGGGCTTCAAGGATGGTCAGCTTGGTCGAGACCTTGGAGCCGGCGACGATGGCCACCAGCGGCTGTGCGGGCGCGGCCAGGGCCTTTTGCAGGGCGTCGATCTCGGCCGACAGCAGCGGGCCGGCGCAGGCGATGGGCGCGAACTGGGCGATGCCGTAGGTCGTGCCTTCGGCGCGGTGGGCGGTGCCGAACGCGTCGTTGACAAAAATATCGCACAGTGCGGCCAGCTTGTGGGCCAGGGCGGGATCGTTCTTCTTCTCGCCGACGTTGACGCGGCAGTTTTCCAGCAGCACGACCTGGCCGGGAGCGACCTGCACGCCGTCGACCCAGTTGGCGACCAGCGGCACTTCGCGGCCCAGCAGCTCGGCCAGGCGCTTGGCCACGGGGGCCAGCGAATCGGCGGGCTGGAACTGGCCTTCGGTGGGACGGCCCAGGTGGCTGGTGATCATCACGGCCGCACCGGCCTTGAGCGCCATCTCAATGCAGGGCACCGAAGCGCGCACTCGGGTGTCTTCGGTGATTTCGCCTGCGTTATTGAGCGGGACGTTCAGGTCGGCACGGATGAAAACGCGTTGTCCTTGGGCTTTGCCCTGGGCACACAGGTCGGAAAAACGAAGAATGTTCATGGCGGCGAATCAGCCTCGCGCAGGAGGCGGTGGTGGTGGTGGAAAGCGCCGCCATTGTAGGCGCCTGCTCGACAGCGCGGCATGCGCAGGGGGCTTGGCAATCCCCGCAACGGCAACCAGGGGTCACGCCCGCCGCCGCCGGGCCGCCCCAAGGCAAATGCATCTGCATCTGGAGGGCTGCGCCCCCCAGCGCAGCTACGCGAAGCGAGCAAGCGTGGGGGCTACATTCACCAACCCAGGCCGATATGCAGGGGCAGATACACGGCCATCCCGACCACGATGGTGCCCAGAATGCCGCGGCGCCAGAAGTAGTAGGCGGTGGCGCAGGCCACGGCCGGCAGGCGCGCGTCGAGCAGGGTCTGGATCAGCGCGCCCTGGGTCATGACCAGCTCGGGCGCGATCACGGCCGCCAGCGCGGCCAGCGGCGCGTACTTGAGTCCGCGCTTGAGCCAGTGCGGCATGGGGATTTCTTCCTCGGGGAAGAGGAAGAAAACGCGGGTGATCAGCGTGATCGCCCCCAGGCCAAAACAGGTCAGGGCAAACAGCCACCAGGAATCCATCATGGGCGCTTCTCCTCGTCCAGCGGCAGCACGGGGTGGCGCTCACCGCGCGCGGGATCGGGCGGACGCAGCGTGGGCGGGCCGGCGCGCCAGTGGCGCAGTTGGCGTTCGGCGCTTTCCATCAGCAGGCCCACGGCCACGGCGGCGGCGATGGCCGCGAGGATGTTGAGCTTGAGCGGCAGCGCAAAGGCGGCCACGGCTGCCGCGGCGGCCACGATGGTGGAGGTCCAGGTGGTGCGGTCGCTGAGCATGGAATACAGCACGCCCAGCAGCGCCAGCACGCCGGCAAAGCCCAGGCCCCAGGACAGGGGCACCTGGTCGGCGAGGAAAATGCCGACCACCGAGCAGGCTTGCCAGACCAGCCAGTTGGTCGAAGCCGCGCCCCAGAAGTAGGGCAGCTGGTCGTCCTTGAGCTGGGAATCGGGATAACGCTTGAGGAAGGCGACAAAAATCACATCCCCGCTGAAATAGGCCAGCGCCAGCCGGTGGCGCCGTGCCAGATGCGCGAAGAACACCCGCCACATGCTGCTCAGGATCACGAAGCGCAGGTTCACGCAGGTGGCGGTGAACCAGACCACCCACAGCGGCGCGCCGGCCACCATCAGCGGCAGCACGGCCAGCTGGGCGCTGCCGGCGTAGACCGTGAACGACATCAGCAAGGCCATGGGCACGGACATGCCGCTCTTGACCATGGCCACGCCGGTGACCAGCGCCCAGGCACCGATGCCCACCGAGACGCCGCTCATGTCGCGAATGCCCTGGGCAAAGGCCGGGTCGCGGGCAATGCCGCGGGCGCGCCGCGTCAGGGCGGCGAGTTCGGAGGTTTTTTCAGGCGAAGGGGATGCGCTCATGGCGCGGTGTCGAGCTGGGCGCCCACGGGCAGTGCGAAGCCATGCAGGAAGTCGGCCGCGGGCAGGCGCTTGCCGCCCGCGCGCTGCAGTTGGGTAAAGCGCATCGCGCCTTCGCCGCAGGCCACGACCACGCCCGCGGCATCGGCCGCCAGCACCTGACCGGGAGCGGCCGGTTCGCTGCGGAGCTCGGGCCGGCCTTCGCAGAACTTGATGGTCTCGCCCTGGAACAGGCTGGCGGTGCCGGGGAAAGGCGTGAAGGCCCGCACTCGCAGGTCGATGGCAGCGGCCGGCAGGCGCCAATCGATCCAGCTTTCGGCTTTTTCAATCTTGTGCGCGTAGGTGATGCCTTCGGCGGGCTGGGGCGTGCGCGGCAGGCCGCCGCAGGCGCTCATCTCCAGCGCTTCGACGATCAGCCGCCCGCCCAGCAGGGCCAGCTTGTCGTGCAGGCTGGCCGTGGTGTCGGTCGGTTCTATGGGCAGGCGCTCGACCAGGCACATGTCGCCGGTGTCCAGGCCCGCGTCCATTTGCATGATGGTGACGCCGGTTTCGGCGTCGCCAGCTTCGATGGCCCGGTGGATGGGCGCCGCGCCGCGCCAGCGCGGCAGCAGGCTGGCGTGGATGTTGAGGCAGCCCCGGGCGGGCGCGTCCAGCACCCATTGCGGCAGGATCAGGCCGTAGGCGGCCACGACCATCACATCGGCCTGGGCGGCGGCAATCGCTTCGCGCGCCCCGGCTGCGTCTTCAGGGTATTTGCCGTCCAGGCGCAGGCTGCGCGGCTGGCTCACCGGGATGCCATGGGCGAGCGCGCATTGCTTGACGGGCGAGGCCTGCAGCTTCATGCCGCGGCCCGCGGGTCGGTCGGGCTGGGTCAGTACCAGGGGCACGGAAAAGCCGGCATCCAGCAGACGCTGCAAGGCCACGCGGGCGAATTCCGGCGTACCGGCAAAAATGACGTTCATGCAATCACAAGGGGAAAAGCGCGGCCGGCCTCAATGGTGGCGGTCGCTGTCGTTGAAAACTTCGTCGGTGAACATCACACGACGCACCACACCCTGGGGATCGATGTGCACATGGGCCTGGCGTGACGCTCCATTGTCCAGCAAACGGTAGGTCCAGATGTCGCCTTTGAAGCTGGCTACATGCTCGACCAGCGCCGGCGGGCCGAATTGCTGCAAGACAGTGTCGCGCGTGTCGACCCCGTTGCGCAGGGTGAAGAACTGTTCCATGGTCAGCACCTGCTGCACACGGGTCAGGCGCTGCTGGGCGTCGAAATCGAGGTGGTAGACCTGCTGGCCGGCCGGCTGGCGGCTGTAGAGCAGGCGCTGCGCGCCGCCGGGAAGTGCCTGCGTGAGCGTGGGCTGGCCCATGTCCTGCAGTACTTCGGCGCGCGGGGCGCCGATTTTTTGCCATTCGGGGACGGCGCAGCCGGCAAGCCAAAGACAGGCCGCGCTCCCCACTGCCCAGCGCGTCCATCGGAGCAACACTGGGCGGGCTTTCATTGCCGGTCCTGCTTTTGCTGCTTGAGCAGCTTGGTCTTGATGCGGTTGCGCTTGAGCGGCGAAAGGTATTCGACGAAGACCTTGCCCAGCAGGTGGTCCATCTCGTGTTGGATGCAGATGGCCAGCATGCCTTCGGCGTCGATTTCGCGCGACTGGCCGTTGCCGTCGAGTGCGCGTACCTTGACGGCCGTCGAACGCTCGACACCATCGTAAATGCCGGGCACGGACAGGCAGCCTTCGTCGCCGACCTGCTTTTCGTCGCTGGCCCAGAGGATTTCGGGGTTGATCAGCACCATGGGCTGGTCGCGCTCTTCCGAGACATCGATCACGACCACGCGCTCATGCACGTCGATCTGGGTCGCGGCCAAGCCTATGCCCTGGGCGTCGTACATGGTTTCGAGCATGTCGGCCACCAGGGCCTGGATGCGCGCATCCACCACGGTGACCGGCTGGGCCACCTTGTGCAGGCGTGGATCGGGATAGCAGAGAATGGGAAGAATTGCCATGGCAGCCAACAAAATGATGTCGCTATTTTCGCCACTTTTGCGGGTATTCGCTGGGCGCTTGTCCAATAATCATTGCTTGATCAAGGCCTTGCACTGAAAATCTGTGAAGCTTTGTTACGTATTACCACGGCGCTGCCTGCAGGGCTGGCGCAGCCGCAGCGACACGCGGGGATGTGCTGCCTGACCAAAAGAGGGATTGACATGACGGCATTTGCCAACGCTCGGGCCTGGGGTATGGGGGGCGCGCTGCTTGCTGCGCTGACCGCCGTGCACGCCCAAAGCTATCCGGTAACGGCCACGCAGCGCGCCACGGCCCAGCAGGTGGCGCAGCAGGGTGTACCGCTAGCGGAACTGTCAGCCACGGCGCCAGACAGCTATACGGTGCGCTCGGGCGACACCCTGTGGGGCATTTCCGGCCTGTTTCTGCGCCGGCCCTGGCGCTGGCCGGAGCTGTGGGGCATGAACCTGTCAGCCATTGCCAATCCCCACCTGATCTATCCGGGCCAGGTGCTGTATCTCGACAAGAGCAATGGCTATGCCCGCCTCAGCACCCGCCGAGGCGATGACTCGTCCACGGTGAAAGTGTCGCCGCGCACCCGCAGCGAAAGCCTGGCCGACCTGGCCTTGCCGACCCTGCCAGCCCATGTGATCGAACCTTTCCTGGTCCAGCCCCTGGTGGTGGATGCAAAGGCGCTGCTGGAGGCCCCGCGGGTGGTGGCCACCACCGACGAGCGCGTGATCATGGCCAGCGGCGACCGCGCCTATGTGCGCAGCAGCGGCGGACCGCAGCTCACGCGCGAGCCCGGTCAGCCACGCTCATGGCGCCTGTTCCGCAACGCGGTGGCGCTGAAGGATCCCGACAACGGGGAAATTCTGGGTTATGAAGCCCAGTACCTGGGTCAGGCCGAGCTGGTCGCGGGCGAAAGCACCATGAGCGTGCGCACTCCCAAGGGAGAAATGCTGCCAACCCAGGTGCCGGCCACGGTCGAGATCCACAAATCCACGGGCGAGATCCGTGCCGGCGACCGGCTGCTGCCCGCGCCCGAGCGCAGCTACTCGAACTATGTGCCGCATGCGCCCCAGGCCGATGTGGCGGCACGCGTGGTGTCGCTTTACGGCGATTCCGCGCTGAAATACGCCGCGCAAAACCAGGTGGTGGCCATCAACCGTGGCACCCGGGACGGCATGGCGGCGGGCCAGGTGCTGGAGCTGGTCACCCAGGGCGAAGTGATCAAGGACAAGACCGGTAATCGGCGCGATCGGGTGCAACTGCCGCGCGAACACAATGGCCTGGCCATGGTCTTTCGAACGTTTGACCGCGTGTCCTACGTGCTGATCCTGGACGTGCGCCTCGGCGTGGTGGTGGGGGATCATCTGGTGACGCCAAGGTGAGATGGAGCACCCCCTGAGCGACTTCGTCGCTTCCCCCTCTCAACCTACGGTGGCGGGGGACGGCAGCCTCGCTGCGCGACGGCGCTTGCTCGCTGCCCCCTTGCTGGGCCGAGCCAGTTGCATGGGCTGTTGTTCGTGCATGCGCTGAGAAAAAATACCACCTCCGCTTGCCCGCCGCGTGTGGCAAGCGCATCATGAAAAACTGAGTTGTCGGTGCCGAGGAGAAGACCTTGGACTCTATTGAACTGTCGGCCTGGCTGAGGTTGTCGCTCACGCCGGGCATCAGCCGGACTGTGGCCCGGCGGCTGCTGGCGCAGTGCGGGTCGGCGCCCGCGGTGTTCGAGCAGTTTCCCGCGGCCCTGCTCACGCCTGCGCAAACCACGGCCCTGCGGACCTTGTCCGCGCAGCAGCAGCAGACGCTGCAGGCCACGCAGCAATGGCTGCAGTCCCCGCCCGTAGGGCTGGTACATGCGGTGATCACGCTGGGCGATGCGCGCTACCCCGTGGGCCTGCTGGAAACCGCCGATCCGCCGCTGCTGCTGTACGTCGCTGGCGCGGCCGAGATGTTCTCGGGCACGGCACCTGTGTTTCCGCCGCAGCAGGCGCTGGCCATGGTCGGCAGCCGCAACCCCACGGCCCAGGGCGCCATCGATGCACAGGCGTTTGCCCGCGAGTTGCGCGCCGCCGGCCTCAGCATCGTGTCGGGCATGGCCCTGGGCATCGATGCCGCCGCGCACACTGGCGCGCTGGAGGCCGATTGCGCGGTGCCGGGCGCCGGTCCGGCCACGATTGCCGTGCTGGGCACGGGCCTGGACCAGATCTATCCACGCCGGCATGAGGCGCTGGCGCAGCGCATTGCCCGCCGGGGCCTGCTGGTCAGCGAGTACCCCTTGGGCACGCCACCGCTGGCCGCCCATTTTCCCCAGCGCAACCGCATCATCGCGGGCCTGGCGCAAGGCACGCTGGTGGTCGAGGCGGCGCTGGCGTCGGGCTCGCTGATCACGGCGCGCCTGGCCGTGGAGCAGGGCCGTGAAGTGTTTGCCATTCCCGGCTCCATCCACGCACCGCAGTCACGCGGCTGCCACGCCTTGATCCGCCAGGGCGCCAAGCTGGTGGAGACGGCGCAGGATGTGCTCGATGAACTGCAGGGCCTGCCTTCGCGCCCGCCCGTGCAGCAGCCCAGCGCGAAAGCGCCACCGCCGCCCGTCAGCCCGGTCCAAGGGGAGCTGCTGTCGGCGCTGGGCTTTGGTCCGGTCGGCCTGGATGAGCTGGTAGGGCGCACTGGCTGGGATGCGGCGCACCTGCAGGCGGCTTTGCTGGAGCTGGAACTGGAGGGCCGGGTGGCACGACTGCCGGGGGGGCTGTTCCAGCGGCTGGAGAGAAGTTAGCCCCGAGCTCGTCCATGGGGTATTTTCTCGGCGCTCGCGCTACCCATGGCCCATGAAACTGGCGCACTCCAGCAAGGGCACAGCGAGCAAGGGCCGCCCCGCAGCGAGGCTGTCGCCCCCCCACCTCCACCGAAGGATGAGAGGGGGGAGCGGGGGCCGGCCATCCGGCGCCAGCGGCTCAGGGGGGGGCTTATTTCAACCGCTCCGGATTGGCTTCGATCTTGGCCAGGGCGTCGCGCGTGGCGCGCAGGGTCAGGCCTTCGGCGTCATACCATTGCAGCAGGCCCGATTGCAGGTAGCTGGCCAGCCGCTGCAGCGGCATCAAATAGCACTGCCCGTCCAGCGTGGCGAACAGGTGCAGCTGGCGCTGGTTGCTGCGCCAGGCGTATTGCACTTGCACGCTGGCACCGTTGTGGTCGAGCGTGAACCAGCTGCCGGGCTGCAGGGCGCAGGCCCATTCGCGCAGGGTGGGGTCGACCGGGCTGGCGGTGCTGGCCATCACATGCAGGCCGACGATGTCCACGCCCAGCAGCATCTCGATGTTCTCGGCCGACAGCGGCGTGTCGTCCAGCGGCCCGTCTTCGCTCATGAAATCTTCCAGACGGCTCAGGCGCTGGGCCATGATCTCCAGATCCTCGGGCGCAATCGCCGCCGTCTTGGCGATGAAAGCTTCGGCCAGGGTATCGGTGAGCCGCTTGATCTGCTCGGCCTGCACGCTGGCGTCCATGCCCACCAGCGTCAGGCCTTCACGCAGACGCTGCAGCAAATGGGGCAGGCTGCGGATCAGCTGCGCACGCTGCTGGCGCGTGGGCTTGGCGCTGCCGGCCCAGACCAGATCGCTGGCGGTCTGCTTGAACGCCAGGGTGTGTGCGTGGGCCGGGCCGTGGCGCACGGCCGACAGCGCCAGCACTTCGGCCCAGACGCGGAACAGGAAGTCGCGCAGTTCGTCGCGTACCGGCATGTCCTTGAGCAGTCGGCGCAGCTCTATCGTGTACTGGATGGTCAGCGTTTCCTTTTGCTCGACCTGCTGGGCCAGGGTGATGATGCGGGTCTTGGACTGCTCCTGCGTGAGGTAGCGGGCCAGAAACTCCTCGAACTCCTGGTGGGTCAGCACAAACACCCGCTGGCCGGTTTCAGGGTATTGCTCGATGATTTGCACCAGTCGACGGATCTCGGCTTCCAGCGCATTGCCGCCCATGCTGGTCGCGTCGAAGCCCATCACGCAGGCGCCCATGCGGTCGATGAGCAGGCGTGCGGGGTGCTGCAGGTTGCTGAAGAATTCCGGTTCGGCCAGCGCCACGCGCAGCACCGGCAGCTGCAGGCGGGCAAACCACACGCGTATCGACGGCGGAATGCGGTCTTCGGCCAGGATGCTCTGGAACATCAAGGCCACGACTTCGATGGCCGCCCGTTCGCTGGGCACCGAAGTCTGCTGCTTCCAGATATTGGAGCGCAGGCGCAATGCCTGGGCCAACTGGACGATATCGATGTCGACGGCGGCACGCCCCGATGGCAGCGGAACGTAGGCGCTGGCATCCTGCAGGCACTGGTCGGCGAGCGCCTGGGCCAGGGGCTGCGAGGCGGGTGCGGTCCGGCCTGGCGCGGCCCGGTCGGGCGCCCGCGCCGCGAGGCCGCCCGCCGGTTGGACCAGCAGGCGCAGCTGCTGGAGCATGTCCTGGGCGCGCTGGCGTGCGCGCAGCAGCGGGTGCAAGGGGGCTGGTGTGGGGCTGGCGGCAGCGGACCCGGCTGCGTGCAGCGGCAAAGGCGTGGTGTCCGGGTTGCGGCGTATCGTGGTCAGGGCCTTGGACGGAGGCACGTTCTGGCGGTCGTAGAGCTGGTGCAGCGCCGCGTACTGGGCTTGCAGCAGTTCGCCCAAGGCGGTCTGCAGCGGGGCCGTGAGGCTTTGCAGATCGGTGCGTGGCAAGTCACAGTTTTGCCACTGGACGACCAGCAGCTGGCAGAAAGTCTCGGGGCGCAGCAAGTCGTCGGCGGCCAGTTCCTGGCGCTGCAGCCATTGGCTGCGCAGCCGCAGGGCGTCGAAGCTGTTGCCGGCCAGCTCGCCGGCTGCCAGGGCCAGGCGGGAGGCCTGAATCTGGTTTTCGATGGCATCGTCGCTGAGCAGCTCGAACGTGCCGGGTTGCGGTGCCAGGCTGGCGTGGCGGGAAGGGGGGGGCGGCCGGATGGATTCCGCCAGCGCAGCGTTCAATGCGCTGCAGCAGGCTTGTACCCAGTCGGTCCGCAGCAGGCGAAAGCGTTGCATGGCCGCCTGGCGCGCCTGCATTTCGCGCTGGGTGCCGACCTGGTCGGCGAGCTCGCAGAGAAAGGTGTCCAACTGCGCTGCCAGGCCCGGCAGTGCCTGGACCAGGCCTTGCACCAGTTGCTGGCGTGCCTGGTGCACCAGGCCAACGGCCTGGACGGAGGACAACGTAGGGAGGGCCGCCGGCATGGTCCCTACTTTCACGCAGCCAGGCGCTGCGCGCCTAGACCGAGGCCCCTGCGTTGGGGTCGTTGGCGTCGTGGTCCTTCTTGGGCGACTTCACCAGGTCTTCGCGCGTGACGCCCAGCCACATGGCGATGGCGGCGGCGACGAACACCGAGGAGTAGATGCCGAACAGAATGCCGATGGTCAGCGCCAGTGCAAAGTAGTGCAGGCTGGGGCCGCCAAAGAAGAACATGGACAGCACCATGGCCTCGGTCGAGGCATGGGTGATGATGGTGCGGCTCATGGTCGACGTGATGGCGTGGTCGATCACTTCGTGCGTGTTGAGCTTGCGGAACTTGCGGAAAGTTTCGCGTATCCGGTCGAAAATCACCACCGATTCATTCACCGAGTAACCCAGCACGGCCAGGATGCCGGCCAGCACCGCCAGTGAGAACTCCCACTGGAAGAAGGCGAAGAAGCCCAGAATGATCACGATGTCGTGCAGGTTGGCAATGATGGCCGCGACCCCGAATTTCCACTCGAAGCGGAATGCCAGGTAGATCACGATGCCCAGAACCACCATGCCCAGGGCCATCAGGCCGTTGTGCATCAGTTCTTCACCGACCTGCGGGCCGACAAACTCGGTGCGGCGCAAGGTCACATCGGGATCGGCGGCCTTGAGCGCAGTGAGCACCTGCTCGCTTTGCTGGGCCGAAGTCACGCCCTTTTGCACCGGCAGACGGATCATCACGTCGCGCGAGGTGCCGAAGTTCTGCACGATCACGTCGGAGTAGCCCAGTTTCGTGACCGTTTCGCGGACCTTGCCCACGTCGGCTGTCTGGACGTAGGCCACTTCCATCACGGTTCCGCCCGTGAACTCGACCGACAGGTGCAGGCCGCGGCTGAACAGGAAGAACACGGCCAGCACGAAGGTCAGCAGGGAAATCGCGTTGAGGATCAACGCGTATTTCATGAACGGGATGTCTTTTTTGATGCGGAAGAATTCCATGGTCTTCCTCCCTTACTTCTTGGCCGCTACCGAGCGCAACTGTGATGCGTCCTCGGGCTTCCAGATTTGACCGATAGAAATTTGCTTGAGCTTCTTGCGGTTGCCATACCAGAGGTTGACCAGGCCGCGCGAAACGAAAACCGCCGAGAACATGCTGGTCAGAATGCCGATGCAGTGCACCACGGCAAAGCCGCGCACCACGCCCGAGCCGAAGGCCAGCAAGGCCAGACCGGCGATCAGCGTGGTCACGTTCGAGTCCAGAATGGTCGACCAGGCGTGCTGGTAGCCCGCGCTGATGGCCGCTTGCGGCGAAGCGCCGGCACGCAGTTCCTCGCGGATGCGCTCGTTGATCAGCACGTTCGAGTCAATCGCCACGCCCAGGGCCAAGGCCATGGCCGCGATGCCGGGCAGGGTCAGCGTGGCTTGCAGCATGGACAGGATGGCCAGCAGCAGCAGCACGTTGATCGACAGCGCGACGGTCGAGAAGATGCCGAACATCATGTAGTAAACGCACATGAAGACGGCGATCGCCACCATGCCCCAGACCACGGAGTGGATGCCGCGGTCGATGTTGTCGGCGCCCAGGCTGGGGCCGATGGTGTATTCCTCGATGATTTCCATGGGCGCGGCCAGCGAGCCGGCGCGCAGCAGCAGCGACGTGTCGTTGGCTTCCATGGTCGTCATGCGGCCGGAAATCTGCACGCGGCCGCCGCTGATTTCGGCGCGGATCACGGGCGCCGTCACGACTTCGCCCTTGCCCTTTTCGAACAGCACGATGGCCATGCGCTTGCCCACGTTCTCACGCGTGATGTCCTTGAAGATGCGCGAGCCCTTGGCATCGAGCGTCAGGTTCACGGTGGGCTCCTGGGTCTGGCCGTCAAAGCCAGGCTGGGCGTCGGTCAGGTTTTCACCGGTCAGGATGACCTGTTTCTTCACGATCACCGCCTGGCCGCTGCGGTCCAGGTACTTCTCGGCGCCGAAAGGCACGGGGCCCGAGCCCATTTCGGCGGCACGCGCTTCGGCGGACTCGTCCACCATGCGCACTTCCAGCGTGGCCGTGCGGCCCAGGATGTCCTTGGCCTTGGCCGTGTCCTGCACACCAGGCAGCTGGACCACGATGCGGTCCAGGCCTTGCTGCTGGATCACCGGTTCGGCCACGCCGAGTTCGTTGATCCGGTTGTGCAGGGTCACGATGTTCTGCTTGAGCGCCTGCTCCTGCACCCGGCGCATGGCTTCGGGCTTGATCGCGGCGCGCAGACGGAATTCGCTGCCGTCGGGCTGGCTGGTGACCAGCAGGTCGGGGTACTGGTCGGCGATCAGGTTGCGTGTGGCCGTCAGCGTGGCTTCGTCACGCAGGCGGATTTCGATGGACTGGCCGTCGCGCGAAATGCCGCCGTGGCGGATGCCCTTGTCGCGCAGCGAAGTGCGCAGGTCGCCGGTGAAGGACTCGGCCTTCTTGGTCAGCGCGGCCTGCATGTCCACTTGCAGCATGAAGTGCACGCCACCGCGCAGGTCCAGGCCCAGGTACATGGGCTTGGCGCCTATGGCCGTGAGCCAGGCGGGCGAGCGCGACACCAGGTTCAGCGCCACGATGTAGGCGGGGTCATTGGCATCGGGCACCAGGGCCCGCTGGATCACGTCCTTGGCCTTGAGCTGCTCGTCGGGCGTGTTGAAACGCGCGCGCACCGAGTTGCCTTCGAGCTCCAGGACGTCGGGCGTGACGTTGGCGGCCTTGAGTGCCTCTTCCACACGCTGCAGCACAGCGTTGTCCACCTTGACGGAGGTCTTGACGGAAGACACCTGCACGGCAGGCGCTTCACCAAAAAAGTTGGGCAGGGTGTAGAGCACACCCACCAGCAGCGCGATCACGATGATCGCGTATTTCCAGACCGGATATCGGTTCATGATCGCGCTCGTATCTCTCAGAAAGCACAATGGGCACGGCGTCCTGCGGTCAGGTGCCGTGCCAGGAAGAAGACAACAGGGTCTTCGACTGCGAAAAAATTACTTGACCGAGCCCTTGGGCAGCACTTGCGTCACGGCGCTGCGTTGCAGCTGCACGGTCACGCCGGAAGCGATCTCGACTTGGACGAAACCATCGGACAGGCCCGTGACCTTGCCGATCAGGCCGCCGACCGTGGCGACTTCGTCACCCTTGGCCAGTGCGTCGATCATGGCGCGGTGCTCTTTCTGGCGCTTCATCTGGGGACGGATCATCACGAAGTACAGCACCACGAACATCAGCACCAACGGCAGCATGCCGGTGAGCGAGCCCATGATGCCGGTGCCCTCGGCGGCAGCGGCAGGGGCGGTCTGGGCGAAAGCAGAAGAAATAAACACGGCGAAGACTCCACAAATGGATGGTCAAAAAAAATGGCTTCCTGTCCGGTTGCGCGACTGCGCACCGAATGGGTAACGGAACATTGTATGCGGGCGTTTCTGCGCGACTACAGGCCCGACCCGTAGGCCTTTGGGTTTTTGGCAGCCGCTGGAGTGATTTGTTCTGGCTGCTGGTTTCCGGTGTCGCACATTTTGCTCGACAGCGTCTGATGCTATCAAAATTGATTTCCGTGCACCACAAATAGCACGCCCGCCCAGGCTTGGGGCCGGGCGGGCGAGACAAGTTCCCCAAAGGGCGGCGGTTCGAGCCGGTTGTTGATAGCGCTCGCACTATCAGCAGCCCCAGCCCAGGGACACCGAGCAAGGGCCGCCCCGCAGCGAAGGTGTCGTCCCCCTGGGGGGAAGCGGCGTCAGACGCTCAGGGGGGGGACGATTTTTTCCATTGCTCCAGCAACTTGGCGTGCTTGGCGTTGGCGGCTTCGAGGTGGCGTTCCTTCACATGGCCGTAACCCCGGATGTCTTCGGGGATGCTGGCGATTTCCACGGCCAGCGCCAGGCGCTCGGCGCTCAGGCCTTGCAGCAACTCGGCGATGTCGGCGCGGTATTGCTCAATCAGCGCGCGCTCGGTACGGCGCTCGGCGGTGTAGCCGAACAGGTCGAAAGCCGTGCCGCGCAGGCCGCGTGCCCGGGCCAGCCAGGTGAAGGCGTTGCGAATCCAGGGCTGGAAGCGCTGCTTGACCAGATGGCCTTGGGCATCCTTCTTGGCCAGCAGCGGCGGCGCCAGGTGGTGGACCAGCTTGTAGTCGCCTTCGAACATCTGCTCGAGCTTGGCGGTGAAGGCCGGGTCGGTGTGCAGGCGCGCGACTTCGTACTCGTCCTTGTAGGCCATCAGCTTGAACAGGTAGCGGGCCACGGCTTGGGACAGGCGTGTGCCCTTGCCTAGCGCCTGTTCGGCGGAATGCACCTGGTCGACCAGCGCCTTGTAGCTATCCGCATAGGCCGCGTTCTGGTAGCCCGTGAGGAATTCCACGCGCTTGGCGATGATTTCCTCCAGGCCGGGCTTTTTCGCGAAGTGGATGACCTGCGTGGCCTGGTACAAGGCCTGCACGGCTGCCAGGTCGTGGGCGCAGCGGCGGCCCCATTCGAACGCCGCCTGGTTGTTCTCGACCTGCACGCCGTTGAGCTCCATGGCACGCATCAGCGCTGCGTGCGACAGCGGCACCCGGCCTTTTTGCCAGGCATAGCCCAGCAGCAGCGGGTTGGCGTAGATGCTGTCGCCCAGCAATTGCACGGCCGCCTCTTCGGCGTCCAGGCTGCCGACCAGGCCTGCGCCGACAGCGCTCTCGATGGCGCTGGCGCAGTTGCCGCCGGGGAACTGCCAGTCCGGGTCGTGCACGAAGGCAGCCGTGGGCGTGGCATGGGTGCTGAGGGCGACGAAAGTGCGGCCCGGCTGCATCACGGCCAGCGTGGACTTGTGGGCCGCGACGATGGGGTCGCAGCCGATCACCAGGTCGGCCTTGGCGGTGTCGACCTTGGTGGTGTAGATGGCCTCGGGCCGATTGGCGATCTGGATGTGGCTCCAGGTGGCGCCGCCCTTCTGGGCCAGTCCGCCCGCGTCCTGCGTGACCACGCCCTTGCCGTCGAGGTGGGCGGCCATGCCCAGCAGCGAGCCTATGGTGATCACGCCCGTGCCGCCGACGCCGCCGACGACGATGCCCCAGGCGCTCTCGGCCACCGGCAACACGGGTTCGGGCAGCGCAGGCAGCAGCGACAGCTGGCCTTTCTTTTCCTTCTTGGGCTTTCTGAGCTTGCCGCCTTCGACGGTGACGAAGCTGGGGCAAAAGCCCTTGAGGCAGGAGTAGTCCTTGTTGCAGCTGTTCTGGTTGATGCGGCGCTTGCGGCCGAAATCGGTCTCCACCGGCTCGACCGACAGGCAGTTGGACTGCACCGAGCAGTCGCCGCAGCCTTCACAGACCAGCTCGTTGATGACCACCGTGCGGTCCGGCGTGGCCAGGGTGCCGCGCTTGCGGCGGCGGCGCTTTTCCGTGGCGCAGGTCTGGTCGTAGATCAGTGCCGTGCAGCCGGGAACGTCGCGCAGCTCGCGCTGGATGCGGTCGAGTTCGTCGCGGTGGAAGACTTCGACGCCCGCGGGCAGGTCGTCTAGCAGTTCGGGGTGGCCGGCGCGCGCCGCGCTGCCCGTCACATGGTGGGTGCGGCCCACGTATTTTTCCGGCTCGTCGGTGACCACCACCAGCTTGACCACGCCTTCGGCGCGCAGGCTGTGGGCGATCTGGGCGACCGAGTGGCCTTCAGGCCGTTCGCCCACCTGCTGGCCGCCGGTCATGGCGACAGCGTCGTTGTAGAGAATCTTGTAGGTGATGTTGACACCGGCGGCGATGCTCTGGCGTATCGCCAGCAGGCCGCTGTGGAAGTAGGTGCCGTCGCCCAGGTTGGCGAACACATGGGACTCGGTGGTGAACGGCTGCTGGCCGACCCAGGTCACGCCTTCACCGCCCATCTGGGTGAAGGTCGACGTGTTGCGGTCGGGCATCCAGGTGGTCATGTAGTGGCAGCCGATGCCGGCCACGGCGCGCGAACCTTCGGGCACGCGGGTGCTGGTGTTGTGCGGGCAGCCGCTGCAGAACCAGGGCTGGCGCTCGCCGGTCTCGACCAGGGGCGCGGCCAGGGCGCGCTCGCGTGCGTCGATGATGGCGATGCGCTGGTCCATGCGGGCCAGGATGTCGTCCGGCACGCCCAGCTTC
>JAMNYN010000455.1 GCA_023622805.1 Pseudomonadota bacterium
GAACCCATCGCCCAAGACCGGTCAGCTCGACCACCGCGGCAGCCAGTTCTACCTGGCTCTGTACTGGGCCCAGGCGCTGGCAGCGCAGACCGAAGACGCCGAATTGGCAGCCCAGTTCGCGCCTCTGGCCAAGCAGCTGGCGGACAACGAGAAGACCATCGTGGCCGAACTGCTGGCGGTGCAAGGCAAGCCGGTCGACATCGGTGGTTACTACCAGCCCGACGTGGCCAAGCTGGATTCGGTCATGCGCCCCAGCAGCACGCTGAACGCAGCGCTCGCAGCAGCGCAGGCCTGATGCCGCGCGCCCCGCTTGCGGGGCGTGCGCTGAATGCAAAAAAGGCCGGTGGCCTCCGAAAGGAGCCACCGGCCTTTTTGCGTGCGCGTCTGCTCAGCGGCTGCTGAAGGGCGCGCCGACGAGCTTGGCGCCCGCGCGGATGTTCTTTTGCGCAAACCAGCCCTGGTTCATCTCCAGCACGAAGCGCACGGGCTTGGTCGAGCAATGCGAAGTCTCGTCCAGCGGCTTCATGTCGACCAGGTTGACGATGGCGCCGTCATCGGCGACGAAAGCAGCCGTCAGCGGCAGCAAGGTGTTCTTCATCCAGAAGCACTGCACGGCCGGTTGCTCGAAGACAAACAGCATGCCTTCGTGCGGCGGCATTTGCTGGCGGTGCATCAGGCCGATCTGGCGTTCGTTCGGCGATTGCGCGACCTGGGCGTCGATGCGGAACATGCCGGCGCGCAGCTCGACGCGCGGCAACTGCAGTTGGGGGCCATCGCCCTGGGCATGGGCCGCGGGAGCGATGCCGCCGAGCACAGCCACCAGGCTGAGGGCGGCCAGCAGGGCTGGGCGACGCCGCACGCAGGCGGATCGCAATGGTTGGAAGCGGGCGGAAAAAGCGGGCATGGCGTGGAGAGATTCAGACGATGCGTGGATGAAAAGAATGCGGCAGCGCGGGCCTGAGATTACCGCAGTCTGCCGCAGGCCGTGGCCGTCTGGCTGGCCGGTGCAAGCCATGCGCCATTCTGGTGCAAACTGACCGGGCTTTGGCCCTAAAATCGTAAAGCTGTTCCCCACGCCCCCAAAGCTGCCTGCCGACCAGATGCAGCGTTCCCACCGGAGAAGTTTGTCAATGACCCGCTACCAGCATATCCAGGTGCCTGCCCAAGGCCAGAAGATCACGGTCAATGCCGACATGTCGCTGAACGTGCCGGACGAGCCCATCATTCCTTATATCGAAGGCGATGGCACGGGGCGCGACATCACGCCGGTGATGCTCAAGGTAGTGAACGCCGCCGTGGCCAAGGCCTATGGCGGAACGAAGAAGATCCACTGGATGGAAGTCTTCGCGGGCGAGAAGTCGACCCGCATCTACGGCCCCGACGTCTGGTTGCCCGAGGAAACGATGGAAGTGCTGCGTGACTACGTGGTGTCCATCAAGGGGCCGCTGACAACGCCCGTGGGCAAGGGCATACGCTCGCTCAATGTTGCCTTGCGCCAGGAACTGGACCTGTATGTCTGTCTGCGGCCGGTGCAGTACTTCAAGGGCGTGCCTTCGCCGCTCAAGGAGCCCGAGAAGACCTCCATGGTGGTCTTCCGCGAAAACTCGGAAGACATCTATGCCGGCATCGAATACGAAGCCTGCAGCGACAAGGCCAGGAAGCTGATCGACTTTCTGGTCAAGGAAATGGGCGTCAAGAAGATCCGCTTCCCCGACACTTCGGGAATTGGCATCAAGCCCGTGTCCATCGAAGGCACGGAGCGGCTGGTGCGCAAGGCCATCCAGTACGCCATCGACAACAACAAGCCCAGCGTGACCCTCGTGCACAAGGGCAACATCATGAAGTTCACCGAAGGGGGCTTCCGCGACTGGGGTTATGCCTTGGCGCAGAAGGAGTTCGGCGCCCAGCCCATAGACGGCGGCCCGTGGTGCAAGTTCAAGAACCCGAAAACCGGCAAGGACATCGTCATCAAGGACTCGATCACCGATGCCTTTCTGCAGCAGATCCTGTTGCGTCCGGCCGAGTATTCGGTGGTGGCCACGCTCAACCTCAATGGCGACTACATCTCCGACGCCCTGGCGGCCCAGGTCGGTGGCATCGGCATCGCGCCGGGCGCCAACATGTCCGATTCGGTGGCCTGCTTCGAAGCCACCCACGGCACGGCGCCCAAGTACGCCGGCAAGGACTATGTGAACCCGGGTTCGGAAATCCTGTCCGCCGAAATGATGCTGCGCCACATGGGCTGGACCAAGGCGGCCGACCTGATCATTTCCTCGCTGGAAAAGGCCATCCTCAGCAAGCAGGTGACCTACGACTTCGCACGCATGATGGACGGCGCGATCCAGGTCTCATGCTCGGGCTTTGGCGAGGTGATGATCGAGCAGATGGATTGAACTGGCGGCATGCGCGGGCGGCCTTGCACGGCAATGCCGCCCGCGCTGTCTTCCATACTGCAATCAGACCATCAGGCCGGCAAGCAGGTTCAAGGGCGGCCCGACAAGCTGGCAGTCGCAAGCGCTCCAGTCGGGCATTTCGGTGCCGATCAGATAAGCCGTGACGGCCGCCAGGCCCACTGCCAGCGCGGCGGTGGATAGGGCTGGACCGTCGCCGGGCATTGCAGCGTCGTTTTCGCTGTGCAGGTCAGGCGCAGCCAGCAGGAATGCCACTGGAATGGTGAAATCCTTGAGCGCCTGTTGATTGCCTGGCGGTGTTTGCTGCGTGTCGTCGGTGCCCCGCGTGCTGGCGTCATCCGGGCTATCGGCGTCATCGGAGTCCTTTGAACCATCGGAGCCCGTCGATCCGCCGGAGCCTGCAGGGCCACCGGGGTCGTCGGCATCATCGGCGTCGCTGGCGCCCTCGCAGTCGTGGTATTCCTGCGAGTCCTCGCTATCCTCCGACTCCTCCTCGTCTTGCTCCTCGTCCGTTGGAGATTCGTCGCTCTTATCCGCAAATGGGTCCTGGGAAGCTGGGCCGACGCTCGCAGGCGCTGGCGCAGAGTGCCGGGGCGGCATGGACGAGGTGTCTATACCCGGGTCGTCGGCGTCTTCCGCAGCTTGCGACGCGTCCAGGGGTTGGTCTTCGTCGCAATCGATCATGTCCAGATCGGGGTAGCTTGCCTGCAGAAAGGCTTGGTACATTGCCGCCTGTATCTGGTCTGATGTCGCAGGGACTGGCGTCTCATTCAGATGCACGCTGGCCGGGCCGCTGGCCGCGGGGGGAAAGAGCAGGGCGGTGGGCGACGCTGCGTGGGTTGCGGTGGCGGCGTATGCAAGGCCAGGGAGTTGCGAGCCTCGCTGCAGCGTGAGATATGCCACCTCGGCAAGCGCGCGGAAGGTGACTGCCATTCCATAGGGCATTCCGGCCGTTGACTGCTGAAGATACAGGTCGGTCATCCGGCTGGGATATGGATGCTCATTGGAGAAGTCATCTGTTGCGGACCAGAAAGCTCTGTTGGCCGAGCTCAGGAAGTCGGACACAGGCTCCAGATAGGCGGCGGCCAGTTGCACTGGACTTGGTTGCTCGCTGGCAGCGGGAGTCTGCGCGGCGCCGCTGCCTGGCGGGGTGTCGGGACCATATTCCGCACCGTCGGGTTCGGGGAGGAGCTCCCATCCGGGCTCGGCATCGTCGGGAGTACCTTGCGGCGGAGGTGGCGGTGTTTCGGTCTCCGTATTGACGGGCGTATGTTGCTGGAAATATGAGCTATGGGTCGGAAGGGGAAGCAGTTCAATTTCTTCTGCTATGCAATTGGCGGCGTTTTGCTTCTCGGGCATGTCGATCTCGATGGCGAGCGGGGTTCTATCTTGATGAGAAAAGATGTGGGTCCGCGGTCGCGGACAACACATCCCATGAAGTGAACATCATTGTTGAACGATGATGAATAAATCTATGTAACCTGCTCTAAAGATAGGTTCCGGCTATCAATGTAGGGCATCGCCAACAGCGACACTCCTGTCAGTCCGCAAAAAACCACCTGCCCAGCGCGCCTGTAAGAAGAAATATTTTTAATATTTGGTGAAATACGGTGATTTGTTTCGCGAAATTTCAAATGAGCGCAAAGACCGTGCTATAGTTCATCCATCGACGCAGGGGATGCAAGCAATCGCCTCTCCCGCTGAAAAAATACCGCGCGATGGAGCAGTCTGGTAGCTCGTTGGGCTCATAACCCAAAGG
>JAMNYN010000052.1 GCA_023622805.1 Pseudomonadota bacterium
GCGCACGCGGCGGGCAGATCGTGTTCGACGGCACGTCCGAAGAACTGCGCCATGCCGACACGCTCACCGGCGCCTATCTGGGCGGACGCAAGCAGGTCGGTTTCGGCCTCAAGCGCATGGTCACGGAAACCACGCCGCGGCTGGTGCTCGAAGGCGCGCGCGAACACAACCTGCAGCACCTGGATCTCGAATTTCCGCTGCAGCGCCTGGTCACGGTCACCGGCGTCAGCGGCTCGGGCAAGTCCACGCTGATCCAGGACGTGCTCGCGCCCGCGCTGCTGCGCCACTTCGGCAAGCCCACCGACGCCGCGGGCGCGTTCGAGCGCCTGACGGGCGCGGACCAGCTGAGCGATGTGGTGTTTGTCGACCAGTCGCCGATCGGCAAGACAGCGCGCTCCAGCCCGGTAAGCTATGTCGGCGCCTGGGACAGCATTCGCGAGCTGTTCGCGGTGGTGCCGTTGTCGCGCCAGCGCGGCTATACGGCCTCCAAATTCAGTTTCAACAGCGGCGACGGCCGTTGCCCGACCTGCGGCGGCTCGGGCTTCGAGCATGTGGAAATGCAGTTTCTGTCCGACGTCTACCTGCGCTGCCCTGACTGCAACGGCCTGCGTTACCGTCCGGAAATTCTCGAAGTGCACATCGAGCGCCACGCCCAGGGCGAGCTGCAGCCACGCAAATTGAGCGTGGCCGACGTGCTGGAGCTGACGGTGAGCGAAGCGGTGGCGCTGTTTGCCCAGGACCGTGACGTGCTGCGCGCGCTGCAGCCCATCGTCGAAGTCGGGCTGGAATACGTCAAGCTGGGCCAGCCCGTGCCCACGCTCAGCGGCGGCGAGTCCCAGCGCCTCAAGCTCGCGGGCTTTCTGGCCGAGGCCGCCAAGACCGCGTCCAAGTCGCGCCAGGCGATCGCCCGCAAAGGCACTTTGTTCCTGTTCGACGAGCCCACCACGGGCCTGCATTTCGACGACATCGCCAAGCTGATGCGCGCGCTGCGCAAGCTGCTCGAAGCCGGCAATTCGCTGATCGTCATCGAGCACAACCTGGACGTGATCCGCGCCAGCGACTGGCTGATCGACCTGGGCCCCGAAGGCGGTGAAGGCGGCGGCCATATCGTCGCCCAGGGCACGCCCGAAGACGTGCGCCAGCACCCGACGTCGCACACCGCCCAGGCCTTGCGCGAATACGACCTGGCCATGTGCGTGGGCGGGCAATTGGTGACCGAAGTCGCGCCCATGCTCTATCCCAGCCAGGCCCGCGCCGCGCCTGCGCTGGCGGCGAAGAACGTGATCCAGATCGTCAATGCGCGCGAGCACAACCTGCAGCAGCTATCGGTGGACATTCCGCGCGGCAAGTTCAATGTGGTGACGGGCGTCAGCGGCTCGGGCAAATCCACGCTGGCTTTCGACATTCTGTTCAACGAAGGCCAGCGTCGCTACCTGGAGTCGCTCAACGCCTATGCGCGCTCCATCGTTCAGCCCGCGGGCCGGCCCGAAGTCGATGCGGTCTACGGCATTCCGCCGACGGTGGCCATCGAGCAGCGGCTGTCGCGCGGCGGGCGCAAATCCACCGTGGGCACAACCACCGAAGTCTGGCATTTCCTGCGCCTGCTGTATGTGAAGCTGGGCACCCAGCATTGCATCCACGACGGCGCTGCCGTGCAGCCGCAGACGCCGGAAAGCATTGCCGCCCAGTTGATGACACAGTTCCGCGGCCAGCACATCGGCCTGCTCGCGCCGCTGGTGGTCAACCGCAAGGGCGTCTATACCGAACTCGCCGACTGGGCCCGGCCGCGCGGCTACACCCATTTGCGCGTGGACGGCGAATTCCTGCCGACCACGGGCTTCCCGCGCCTGGACCGCTTCAAGGAACACAGCATCGACCTGCCCGTGGCCAGCATTGAAGTCACGCCGCGCAACGAAGCCGAGCTGCGCGCCCACCTGACCCAGACGCTGGAGCTGGGCAAGGGCGTGCTGCACGTGCTCAGCGGCATTGGCGACCTGGGCGCGGCCATGGCCGGCGGCCAAAGCACGGCCGGCCTGGGGCAGCTGCAAGTGTTTTCCACACAGCGCGCCTGCCCGGTCTGCGCGACCAGCTACGCCGAACTCGATCCGCGCCTGTTCTCGTACAACAGCAAGCACGGCTGGTGCCCCGACTGCGTGGGCACGGGCGTGCAGCTCAACAAGGACCAGCGCAAGGTCTATGACGACACCTTGATGGCCGAAGACAACCGCGGCCGCGAAGTGAAGTTCGAAGGCCAGGAAGTCGAGGACCTGGCCGAAGTGGTCTGCCCGACCTGCTCCGGCAGCCGGCTCAATGCCATGGCCCGGGCCGTGCGCTTTCACGGCGTGGGCATTACCGACATCGCCCATCTGGCGGTCAGCGACGTGCGCGCCTGGGCGCAGGCCCTGGTGCTGAGCGGACGCGAGACCGACATCGCGCGCGACCTGCTGCCCGAAATCCAGGGCCGTCTGGAGTTCCTCGAAGAAGTCGGCCTGGGCTATCTGACGCTGGACCGCGGCGCGCCCACGCTCAGCGGCGGCGAAGCCCAGCGCATCCGGCTCGCGGCCCAACTGGGCAGCAACCTGCAAGGCGTGTGCTACGTGCTCGACGAGCCGACCATTGGCCTGCATGCGCGCGACAACCACATCCTGCTCAACGCCTTGCACAAGCTGGGCGACAAAGGCAATACCCTGGTGGTGGTCGAGCACGACGAAGACACCATTCGCCGCGCCGACCATGTGATCGATATCGGCCCCAGCGCGGGCAAGCGCGGCGGCCGCCTGGTGGCCCAGGGCAGCCCCGAGGACGTGATGCAGGCCGGCGAATCGGTCACCGGTCGCTACCTGCTGCACGCCATGCGCCATCCATTCCAGCCGCGCCGCCCCGTGGTCTGGCCGCCGGTGGCACAAGCTGCCGAGCCCGAAGCCGTCGCAGCGCCCAAGAAGCGCACGAAAAAGCAGATCGCCGCCGATGCGACGGCTGCCTTGCAGGCCGACAGCGCGGCGGCCAACGCGGCGCTGGCCCAGCCCGCGCCGCGTGGCAGCGGGCCGCAGCACTGGCTCAGCGTGCTGGGCGCCGACCTGCACAACCTGCAGCGCGTCGATGCCCATCTGCCGCTCAAGCGCCTGGTCGCCGTGACCGGGGTCAGCGGCTCGGGCAAATCCACGCTGGCGCGCGATGTGCTCTGGACCAATGTCGCGGCCTGGGTCGGCCAGCGCAGCACCCATGCGGGGCGCGAAGCCATGGACGCGGGCCAGGCCCCGGCACTGGTCGGCTGCGCGGGCCTGCGCGGCTTTGAAGGCATAGACCGGGTGCTGGAAGTCGACCAGACGCCCATCGGCAAGACGCCGCGCTCCTGCCCCGCGACCTATATCGGTTTCTGGGACACCATCCGCAAACTGTTTGCCGACACGCTCGAAGCGCGGGCGCGCGGCTACGGCGCAGGGCGGTTCTCGTTCAACACCGGCGAAGGCCGCTGCCCGGCCTGCGAAGGCCAGGGCCTGCGCACCATAGAGATGAGCTTTCTGCCTGACGTCAAAGTGCCTTGCGACACCTGCCATGGCGCGCGCTTCAATCCCGAGACGCTGGCCGTCACCTGGCGCGGCAAGAGCATTGGCGACGTGCTGCAGATGGAAGTCGACGAAGCCGTCGGTTTCTTCGCCAGCATGCCGGCGATTGCCCACCCGCTGCAGCTGCTCGAGGACGTGGGTCTGGGCTATCTGACGCTGGGCCAGCCTTCGCCCACGCTCAGCGGCGGCGAAGCCCAGCGCATCAAGCTGGTGACCGAGCTGACCAAGGTGCGCGACGACATCGCGCGCCGCGGCAACAAGGCGCCGCACACGCTGTACGTGCTCGACGAGCCCACGGTGGGCCTGCACATGGCCGACGTGGAAAAGCTGATCCAGGTGCTGCACCGCCTGGTCGACGGCGGACATTCGGTGGTGGTGATCGAGCATGACCTGGATGTGATCGCCGAAGCCGACTGGGTCATAGACCTGGGCCCCGAAGGCGGCAACGGCGGCGGGCGCATCGTCGCCACGGGCACGCCGGAAGCGTTGGTGGCGGCGGGCACGCACACGGGCCAGGCGTTGGCCTCGGTGCTGGCGCGAACCTGATGCGCGAATACGCCGTGCTGTGGCATGAGCAGGCGCCGGCCAAGCCAATGCTGGGCGCGCCCTGCAATGGCTGCGGCCTGTGCTGTCTGGCTGAGCCTTGCCCCATGGGCATGCTGGTCTCGCGCCGGAGGCAGGGCGCCTGCAGCGCGCTGCGCTGGGACGAAGCGGGTGCGCATTACCGCTGCGGCGTGCTCGAAGACGCCAAGGCGCTTGCCGCTGCGCCCGGCCGTTGGCAGCGCTGGCGCGGCCGCTTGTGGCTGCTTCTGGCGCGGCGCTGGATTGCGGCGGGTGTGGGCTGTGACGCGGACCTGCAGGTGGAAAAGAGTCAGCCGTAGTTCTGCAGGAGCGTGCGCAGCAGCGGCTTGAGACGGGGCCTTGGTATCAGCGACCCCCTCCGCGCCAGCTCGGCTGGAACCTTTGTTTCCGTAAGGTGACTCACTGGCATCCAGATGGCTTTGCAAGCATGCATGGATGTTGGCGCCCGACCTATGCCGCCGCCCCAGGCACGTGTTGCGGCGGAGGACATGCGCGCGACAGCATTTTTGTCGGCAGTGGCGACCCGTTCAAAGGTCCGGGTTTGCCAGCGGGTCGCTCAGACACCGCTTCTGATGTTCCAGCGAGGCCGTGGTCCCGGTCGCTTGCTTCTGCCTGCGTGAGCTTGAACACGCTGCATCGATTTTTCACAGTTCATAGAGGTAGACGCAGCGCTTGCTGCCCAAGGAATCACCATGAGCGCGTTTTTGTTTCAACGATGGGGCCGATGTGCTGCTGCAGCGCTGATCGCCGGGCTGATGGCCGCCTGCGGCGGCGATGGCAATGGTGTCGCGACGCAGACGCAGGATGTCCCGCTGGTAACCTTTACTCAGCAGAAGCTCGACTGGCAGGCTTGTGATCCTGAGATGCTGGGCGAGGACGTCAATCAGGCGCTGGCGCTGCTCGGCAAGCGTGCGCAATGCACACGGATGCGTGTGCCCATGGACTACGACAACCCTGCTGGCGCCGAGTTGAAGATAGAGGTGTTGCGCGTGTCGGTGGCACAACCGACGCAGCGTCTGGGAACGATCGTGTTCAATCCTGGTGGTCCGGGAGTGAACGGCCTGATGACCGCCGTCTACACAGGTTCCCGACTCACGGCGTCGGATGACGTGCGGCTGCAGGAGATGGCCAGCCGTTACGATCTGATCGGTTTTTCACCCAGAGGGACTGGCGCGAGCAGCCCGTTGAACTGCGATGTGGCGGGTACGTTCGCAGAGTCCGGGAGCTACACCTTCAACCGCAGCGCCGAGAATCTGCAAGCCGTCCAGCACAACGCGCGCTTGCAGGCCGAGGCCTGCCTGAGCAATCCGCTGACGCAGCACATCCATACCGATGCCACGGCGCGCGACATGGATCTGCTGCGCGCCGTGCTCGGCGAGTCCAAGCTCAATTACATCGGCTACTCCTACGGCTCCTGGCTGGGCGCCTGGTATGCGCGCCTGTTTCCCGATCGCGTCGGGCGCATGCTGCTCGACGGTGTGGACAATATTGCCGACTCCCTCGCATGGGTGTCCGACAAGGGTTTGGGCCCGCAGCGGATCCTGGACCAGGTCATGCTGCCGTATGCCGCTCGCCACGACGACAAGCTCGGGCTTGGCGATGCCGCGACGCTGCGCAATGCGCTGCTGGCATTGTCGCCGGAGTTGCAGGATGCGTTGTTCGACAATATTGGATTCACGACGTCTTCCAACATTCAGGACGGCATCCTTTGGATGAGCGCGGCGGTCGGGTTGGATGCGTTGATGCAGGCACACCCAGATGCGGACGAGGAAGCGATGAGAATCCTGATCGAAAGCCACGATGCTTTTTCGCCGGTGCCGAGGATCAATGCAGACGTGAAAAAATTCGCGCTTGCCTTGGTCGACAAGCTGACAGGAGTCGATGGCGACGACGACGCCGACGCCGTCGGGCCAGACACCATGGCCATTCAGGATGCGGACGGAAGGACAAGGATCCTACCGTCCTTCAACGTGTTGATGAGCGTGCGCTGCAACGAGTCCGCCAAAGTGGGCGATGCGCAGTACTGGCTGGATAAGAGCCACGAGGATGTGCTGAATTATCCGACCGCTGGCGGATTCGCGGCAGGCAATTTCTGCGCCCATTGGACCCTGCCGACACGGCCGTTTCCCGCTGCGACAACGACCGAGAATGCACCCTTGCTGATGCTGCAAAGCCGTTACGACGGACATACCCTCATCGAGGGCGCGATGGCAACGTTGGCGGCCTTGCCCCAGGCGCGCATGATCGTGGTCGAGGATGAGTACCAGCACGACGTGTTTCCGTACGGCACGCAATGCGTCGATCGCCAGGTCGCCGACTATTTTATCGACGGCACGCTGCCGCAGCGCCTGAGCAGCTGTGCTGGCAAGCCGCTGGGCGGCGCAGTCAAGGGAACTTCGCCTGCGCGAAGTGACTGAACAGGGCCTTAGCCAGGACGCTGGCCGGTCTGCAGCTGCTGGCGCAGCAGCTGCACGAAGACATCGGCCCGGCCCGAAGGCGCGCGGTGCAGGGGCAGGGCCAGCGCGATCTCGACCGCGCACTGCGGCAGCAGCGGCCGTATGGCCAGCTCCGGCGCGAACTTGTTCGCCACATAGGGGTTGACCACGCCTATGCCCGTGCCTTCGGCCGCGAGGCTGCAAATGGTCGACGAGTAGGTGGTCTCTATGGTCGAGCGCGCCTGCACGCCATGTTTCTGCATGGTCTGCTGCAGCTGCAGAAAGATGTTGTCGTCGGCGTTGAGCGTGAGCAGCAACTGGTCCTGCAGGTCGCTGACATGCAGCGTCTGGCGCTGGGCCAGCGGGTGGTCGGGGTGCATCACGCAGACCGCATGGCTGCGGTGCAGCACGGTGGCGCTGAGGTCGGGCGAGTCTATGGCCAGGGTGCTGACCACGAGATCGAACTGGCCCAGTTGCAGGCCTTCGCGCAAATGGGCCGTGCCCAGGGTCTGCAGGCTGATCGGCGTGCTCGGGTGCTGCTGCACGAAGGCATGCACCACGGCCGGCAGCACGGACAGGCCCAGCGCCGGCGTGCAGCCTATGCGCAGCGTGCCCGCGCCCGACTGGCGCAGCCCTTGCAGGTCGCGCTCTATGCGCTCCAGGCCGACGAAATGCTGCTGCACGGTGGCGTACAGTTCCAGCGCTTCGGGCGTGGGGCGCAGCCGGCCCTTGTGCATGTCGAACAGCTTGAGGCCGGCGCCGGCCTGCATCTGGGCCAGCAGGCGGCTGACCGACGGCTGGGTGGTGTGCAGCAGCTGGGCCGCGGCCGTGGTCGTGCCGGCCTGCATCACGGCACGGAAAGCTTCAATTTCGCGAAAACTCAGAGGGCGGGGCATGGTGGCGAGGGTATACCAATCCTGTATAGGCGATGCGGAAAAATGCATTTTGCAGCGTGGTCTGCGCTCCCTACACTGGATTCATACACAGACAACGCCGCGGTCGTGCCGCGACACTCTTTTCCAAAAGGCATCCACATGAACCAACAATTTGCGCGCCGGAGTTTTGGGCTGACAGCCTTGGCAGCCACCCTCATGGCCTGCACTGCAGGCGCCTGGGCAGACAACGCTGCCTTCCCCAACCCCGCGCGCCAGGTGCGCATCATTGTTCCGTTCACGGCCGGCGGCAGCTCGGACGTCCAGGCCCGCATGCTGGCCGACAAGCTCAGCCGTCTCTGGGACCAGACCGTGGTGGTCGAGAACAAGCCCGGCGCCGGCGGCCACCTGGGCGGCCGCTATGTGGTCGACCAGCCCGCCGATGGCTACACGCTGATGGTCGGCTCCATAGGCCTGCACGCGGCCTATGGCATCTACAAGAAGCTGTCGTACAACCCTGCCACCGACCTGCGTGTGGTGACGGTGCTGGCGGAAATGCCCCACGTGGTGGTGGCTTCGCCCGGACTGCCGGTCAAGGACTTGCAGCAGCTCACGGCGCTGGCCAAGAAGGCGCCGGGCACCGTCAACTTCGGCTCGGCCGGCGTGGGCTCGTCGGTGCACATGATGGGCGAGCTGTACAAGCTGCAGTCGGGTGCGCCCATAGTCCACGTGCCCTACCGCGGCAGTTCGGCCGCGCTCAACGACCTGCTGGGCAACCAGATCCAGCTGATGTTCGAGAACCCGCCCACGGTGCTGGGCCACATCCGCGCCGGCAAGATGAAAGCGCTGGCCGTGACCGGCAAGCAGCGCCTGGCCGCGCTGCCCGACGTGCCCACGGCCACCGAAGCCGGCATCCAGGGATTCGAAGCCACGTCGTGGACCACGGTGGCCGTGTCCTCCAAGGTGCCGCAGGCCGTGGTCGACAAGATCAGCGCCGATGTGCGCAAGGTGATCAACACGCCAGAGTTCCGCAAGGGCCTGGAAGACCAGGGCATGACGGCCGTGGCCAACAGCCTGCCCGAAGCCCAGCGCTTCGTCGCCCAGGAAAAAGTCCGCTGGGACCGCGTGATCCTCGAAGGCAAGGTCTCGGCCGACTGAGGTCGGGCCCGCGCACTCACGATATCCCTCTGCCCGGACCACCGGGCAGATTCATTTGAGCATTCCACTTTCCGTATGACCGAATCTTCCAACGCCGCCCCCTATGTGCCCTGCCGCCGCGTGGGCGATGGCAGCCAGCACCATTTCTTCGGCTACTACAACAAGTCCAACTGGGACAATACCAACCGCCTGATCGCCGGCCAGCGCACGCCCGCCATGGACCAGTACCTGACGCCCGACGCCAAGGCCACCATAGGCTATTTCGACACGCAGGATGGCGATCGCTTCCACGCCGTGGGCGAGACCGGTGCCTGGAACTGGCAGATGGGCAGCCAGCTGCAGTGGCTGGACGGCGCTGCCGGCCGCCAGCTCATCTACAACGACCGCACGGGCGACATGTCGGCCCGCTACCCCGGCTTTGGTGCCGTGGTGGTCGATGTCGATACCCTGGCGCGGCGCGTGCTGCCCATGCCGGTCTACGTGGTCGCGCCCAGCAGCGCCTGGGCGCTGTCGGTCAACTACCGGCGCCTGTACGTGACGCATGAGACCATTGGCTACAGCGAAGTCGGCGGCCCGTTCGCGCTGCCGCTGGCCCCCCAGGATGACGGCATCTGGCGCATGGACCTGGCCACGGGCGAAGCCGCCTTGCTGGTCAGCTACGCCGGTCTGAAAGCTTTCCATCCCCGGGCGTCCATGGACCAGGCCATCCACTGGGTCAGCCACATCGAAGTCAACCCGGCCTCGTCGCGCATTCTGTTCCTGCACCGCTGGACCGAACGCGTGAAGGACGAGACCTGCTTCCTGCACCGCCTGATCACCATGAACCCCGACGGCTCGGACATGCGCCTGCTCGAATGCTCGGACCACCCGCTGCCGCAGCTGGCCGCCGATTTCGACCCTAGCGCCGTGGGCACCTTCGACTACGAGAAGTCCGAATACCAGATCTCGCACCCGCTGTGGCAGGACGACAGCCACATCATCGTCTGGGGCCCGCATGCGGGCGAGATCCACTACCACCTCTACCATGACGTCGAAGGCGGCGAAGTGCAGGTGGTCGGGCGCGACGTGCTGGTCGAAAACGGCCACATGACCTTCTCGCCCGTGAGCACGCGCTGGATGCTCAGCGACACCTACCCCGATGACAAGACGCACGAGCGCTTTCTGTTCCTGTTCGACATGCAGACCGGCGAGCGCCGCAACCTGGGCAGCTTCTACGCCACGCCCGAGCTGAGCAAGGAAAACCGCTGCGACCTGCACCCGCGCTGGAGCCGCGACGGCCGCCAGGTCTGTATAGACTCGGTGCACGAGCACCAGCGCCAGATGTACGTGCTGGACGTGTCGGCCATCGTCGGCGCTTGAGTGTCGTCACTGAACCTTGTCAAGAAGCCCGCTTTGCGGGCTTTTTTGTTGGGCCTGGGAAAAGGCCGCCTGGATGGAACTTTCGTCCCCGCAAGGTGACTCATGGGCATCCAGATGGCTTTGGGGCAGGCCTGGCCTGCTTGCATGGCGACCCACACATACGAGTGACCGGCACTGCAACCAGCCAGGTGGTGCAAGCCAAGAAAGAGTTTCAAATGCGGAGCATCTCATCCAGCGACAACGTCGTCCAGGTTGTCGGCAAGCCCCTGAGCGGGAACGCCCAGTCTCTGGGCGATCAACTGAAGGTAACGGCTCAAGCTGGCCTGGACTATGTGCAGCAGGCAGCGGCGGCAGCCAGCGCACTGCCGGCAACCGGCGTGCAAATGGGCAGCGATGCCTGGGCCATGCTGCTGGCCGGCATCTCAAGCATGACTGCCGCCGTGGATTGGCGCCAGCAGGAGAGTGCACGCACGCTGAAGTTCGGCGTCAACCCGGTAGAGGACATGCTGCCGCGGGATTGGGTGGATGTCGACCCCTGCGACACTGTCCCTGTGGGGCCGCAGGGAGAGCATTGCATGCTCGTCGGCCAGCGCGACGATCTGGCCGGGTGGATGAACGGGGTATTGGGATAAGCGCCCACGAAAAAGGCTGCCCGCGGGCAGCCTTTTTGCATGGCGGCGCGGGCGCCAGACTTACTGGAAGCCCAGCGTATGCGGCAGCCAGGTCGACAGTTCGGGGATGAAGGTCAGCAGTACCAGCACCACGAAGTGGGCCAGCAGGAACAGCGGCATTTCGCGCGTCAGATCGGTGATGGACACGCGGGTCGCGACGGCGGTCACGAACAGCAGGCCGCCGACCGGCGGCGTGATCATGCCCAGCGTCAGGTTGACGATCACCACCATGGCGAAGTGGGTCGGATCGATGCCCAGGCTGAAGGCAATGGGGGCCAGGATGGGCACCAGAATCATCACGCCAGGCAGCGGCTCCATGAAGATGCCGAAGACCAGCAGCAGAATGTTCACGGCGACCAGGAACATGGTCGGCGAGAGCTGCCAGCCGACGATCAGCTCCGACAGGTATTGCGGAATGCCTTCCACCGTCAGCACCCAGGCGAAGGCCGCCGAAGTGGCCATCACCAGCAGCACCGAGGCCGTCAGCATGGCCGAGCGTGCCGTGATGCCGGGAATGGCTTTCCATTCCAGCGTGCGGTAAATCCACTTGCCGCAGACCAGCGCGTAGAACACCGCCACGACCGAAGCTTCGGTGGGCGTGAAGATGCCGAAACGGATGCCGACGACGATCAGCACGATCAGCATCAGCGCCGGGATGGCCTTGA
Source organism: Pseudomonadota bacterium (assembly GCA_023622805.1). Lineage (GTDB taxonomy): Bacteria > Pseudomonadota > Gammaproteobacteria > Burkholderiales > Burkholderiaceae_C > Comamonas > Comamonas bellezanensis. Next base: position 11,309 of record JAMNYN010000052.1, read on the forward strand.
AGCTGGTGATCCACATTTCGCGGGCGCTGGGGCGCGGTTCGCTCGAATGGTAGTCGCGCTTCTTGCAGACCCACCAGTTGACGCCGGCCATGGCCAGGGCGATCAGAATGCCGGGAATGAAGCCGGCCATGAACAGGCCGCCCACCGAGACGTTCTCGTCCTGCATGGCGTAGATGATCATGCTGACCGACGGCGGAATGATGGGGCCGACGATGGCCGTGCTGGCCGTCAGTGCCGCGGCGTAGGGGCGGGCATAGCCGGCCTTGTCCATCATCTTGACCATCATCGAGCCCGGGCCCGCGGCGTCGGCCAGGGCCGAACCCGAAATGCCCGAGAACAGCGTCAGCGACAGCACGTTGGCGTAGCCCAGGCCGCCGCGCAGGTGGCCGACGAACTGCGCCGCAAAGCGCAGCAGCACATGGGTCAGGGCGCCGCCCGACATCAGCTCGGCCGACAGGATGAAGAAGGGCACGGCCATCAGCGGAAAGCTGTCGATGCCGGTGAACATTTCCTTGAACACCACCAGTTGGGGGTAGCGTCCGCCGACGAGCACGGCCAATGCGGCCGAAATGGCCAGCGCGAAAGCCACGGGAAAGCCCAGCACGAGCAGGACGATGATGGCGATAAAAAGGGTGATACCCATGGTGTAAACCTTCAGATGGACGCCGCAGCGTCCGCATTCATCTCGTCGGAGTCGGCATAGTCGCCGCCGGCGATGGAGTTGCGCGCGACAAACAGCAGATGCACCAGCATCAGCAGAAAGCCCACGGGCATGGCCAGGTAGATGTAGGCGATGGGAATGTCGGTTGCGGCCGTGGTCTGAAAGCGCGTGGCCCAGGCGTAGAGCACCGAGAAGTAGGTCATGAACACGCAGAAGCCGGCAATGCCCAGCACGACGATGGTGCGCAGGATGCGGGCCGTGCGGGTGCTGACGGCGCGGTGCAGGTTGTCGATGGCCACATGGCCGCCAAAGCGCAGCACCAGGCCCGCGCCCAGGAAGGTGACCCAGATCATCATGTGGCGGGCCACTTCTTCGGCCCAGACGATGGAGTCGCCCGTGGTGTAGCGCAGCACCACGTTGGCAAAGACGATGCAGGCCATGGCCAGCAGCAGCACGATGAGCAGCCAGCGATTGGTGGCTACGAGTGTGCGTTCGATTCGGTCAAGCATATGCGGGTCGGCTGTCGCTCAATGCACCCGAAAGTGCCGGCGCAGCCGCTTTCTGAAAAAGAGTCAGTTTTCCGTGGCGCTCGCACGACCTGGAGCCCTGGAAACTGGCGTGCCCCAACGCAGGGCAGCGAGGAAGGGCCGCACCTAGGCGGCCCCCCCGCACCGAGGCTGCCGTCCCCCTCCACCGAAGGTTGAGAGGGGGAAGACGGGGCGCGCCTAGCGCGAAGCGGCTCAGGGGGTGCTTACTTAGCGTTCGCGATGGTGTCCAGCGTCTTCTGGCCGAACTTGGTCGCGTACTGCTTGTAGGCAGGCTCCAGGGCGGTGCGGAACGCTGCCTGGTCGACCTTTTCCACGACTTGCATGCCGTGCGACTTGGCTTCTTCCACGCCCTTTTTCTCGACCGAGTCGACGAAGGCGCGCGAGGCCAGGGCGCCGATCTTGGCGCCTTGCGTGAAGGCAGCCTTTTGCGAATCGTTCAGGCTGGCCCAGAAGCCGGGCGAGACGATCAGCGCCACGGGCGCGTAGACGTGGGCCGTGAGCGTCAAGTGCTTTTGCACTTGCCACAGCTTGGCCGAGGACAGCACGGAAATCGGGTTTTCCTGGCCGTCGATCGTGCCCTGCTGCAGCGCGCCGATCACTTCGGGCCAGGACATGGGCGTGGGCGAGGCACCCAGCGTGCGGAAGGCCGTGATGTGCACCGGGTTCTCGGTCACGCGGATCTTCAGGCCCTTGAGGTCGGCCACGTTCTGCACGGCGTGCTTGTTGTTGCTCAGATGGCGAAAGCCTTGCTCGCCCCAGGACAGCGCGATCAGGCCGCGCTTCTGGAACTTGCCCAGCAGTTCCTGGCCGAAAGCGCCGTCGAGCACGGCGCGTGCATGGGCCGTGTCACGGAACAGGAAAGGAATGTCGACCACGCCGACGTCAGGCACGAAGTTGCTCAGTGCGCCGGTGGACACGATCACGGCCTCCACGGTGCCCAACTGCAGGCCTTCGATCAGCTCGCGTTCGCCGCCCAGGGCCGACGAAGGGAACTGCTTGAACTTGAAGGCATTGTTGGTGGCTTTTTCCGTCGAATCCGCCCAGGCCTGGGCTGCAGCGCCGTAGTGCGAATTGATCGCCAGTGCGTAGCCAATCTTGACTTCTTTGGACTGTGCCAGGGCAGGGCCGGCAGCGGTCACGGCAGCAGCGGCGACGCAGGTGGCAACGAAGGAACGGCGGATCATGTGCATAACAGTTGTCTCTTGTGTGTGGGGGCCATAGGAACAGGAACGCTGCTGCATTTTAGGTGCTGTTTCCCCCCTGAAGCCGTCCCTGATAGAGGTGTTGTCGGACATCGCCAAAAGGACGACGGCCTCCGTTCTCGATTGGAGACGGAGGCCATCGTGAGATGCGTGTGCGGGGTTGCCCACAGTCCATGCCGCTGGCGTGCTCCGGCCTAGGGGGCACCGAGCAAGCGCCGTCGCGCAGCGAGGGTGCCGTCCCTGGCCGGGCTCCCCCCTCCACCGAAGGTTGAGCGGGGGAAGTCGGGGCCCGCCTAGGGCGAAGCGGCTCAGGGGGTGTTCAGCCCAAAATAGCTTGCGCCAGCTCGACAAAACCTTCGCCGCGTTCGCTGGGTGTGACGTAGCGCGGCAGGTGCGCGAGCTGGGGCACGAAGCGCGCGATATTGGCCACGCCGAAGCTGTTGTCGAAGCGCTCGAACATCAGCTGGTCATTGGTGGAGTCGCCGATATAGACCCAGCGGTCGAGTTCCGTCGCCAAGTCGCGGTCGAACAGGGTGCGCACTATCCATTGCGCGCCATCCCACTTGTTGTGGGCGCCAAACCAGCCGTTGATGTGGATGGAGCTGACGGTGGCGTTCATGCCGGCCGCGCGCATGATGGCCACGCATGCATCGATCTGTGCCTGCGGCAGCTGGGTGAACTCGCTGTGGTCTACAGCGATGTCGCATTCGCGACCTGCGGAGTCGGTGGCACGAATGGCGCCGGGCACGCTGGCCTCGATCTGCGCCAGCACGTCCTGCATGCGCGCGAAGTTGGCGCTGCGCGTGGCCGCGTCCTGCTGGTAGAGCTTGTCGAGGCCGCCGGTCGCGTTGCGGCGCAGGGCCACGGCGCCGTTTTCGGCGACGATGGCATCCACCGGCCAGGCGCTGGCGAAAGGCACGCTCCAGCCCACGGGCCGGCCCGTGATGGGCACGATCTTGAGACCGGCGTCGCGCAGCGCGGCGATGGAGGCCACCACATGCGCGGGCACTTCGCCCTCGGTGGTCAGGGTGTCGTCAATGTCGGTGAGCACACCGATCAGCTGGCCCGGGGCAGGGCGGGGCCACTGCGCGAGGGGCCGTAAATTTTCCGTGGACATCAGGCAGGCAATCTCGATCAGCTGTTGCTCAGCGACAGACCCGCGTGCTCGCGCAGCGGGTGGAAGTGGATCTTGGGGAAGCGCTCCTGCGCCAGCCGCACGTCGTAGGGCGAAGTGCACAGATACGCCAGCGTGCCGGCCGCGTCGTGCGCCATGCGCAGCACATAGGCGTTCTCGAACTCGCGCAGCTCGGCCGGGGTGTCGGCCGTGATCCAGCGCGCTCCGGTGTACTGGCAGCCTTCGAGGCGGATGTCGGCGTCGTACTCGGCCTTGAGGCGGTGCTGCACGACTTCGAACTGCAGCTGGCCGATCGCGCCCAGCAGCATGTTGCCGCCGGCATCGGGCTTGAACACCTGGATCGCGCCTTCCTCGCCCAGCTGGGCCAGGCCCTGCTGCAGCTGCTTGGTGCGCAGCGGGTTCTTGAGCACCACGGTCATGAACATTTCAGGCGCGAAGAACGGCAGACCGGTGAACTGCAGGGCCGCGCCATCGGTAATGGTGTCGCCCAGCTGCACGCCGCCGTGGATGGTGAAACCGATGATGTCGCCCGCGTAGGCTTCCTCGACGGCTTCGCGGCGCTGGCTCATGAAGGTCACCACCGAAGTCGGGCGCATGTCCTTGCCGGTGCGCTGCACGCGCAGCTTCATGCCCGGGGTGTAGCGGCCCGAGGCCACGCGCACGAAGGCGATGCGGTCGCGGTGGTTGGCGTCCATATTGGCCTGGACCTTGAACACCACGCCCGAGAAACCCGTGTCTTCGGGTTGAATGGTCTTGACCACGGGCTGCTTGTTCACGACCAGCGTGCTGACGCGCGGGCCCGGCGAGGGCGACATGTCGACCAGCGCGTCGAGCACTTCCATCACGCCGAAGTTGTTCACGCCCGAGCCGAAGAACACGGGGGTCAGCTTGCCGGCCAGGAAAGCTTCATGGTCCCAGGCAGGCGAGGCGCCCACAGCCAGTTCCATGCTTTCCATGGCGGTGTCGAAAGTGTCGCCAAAGCGGCCGCGCAGATTGTCCACATCGGTCAGCGCAATGGTTTCGAAGTCCTGCGGGCGGCGCTCGCTGCCCGACTCGAATACCGTCATGGTCTGGGTGCGCAGGTTGATGATGCCGCCGAAGCTCTTGCCCTGGCCCACGGGCCAGGTCATGGGGCAGCAAGGCATGCCCAGTTCGCGCTCGACCTCGTCCATGATGTCCAGTGGATCGCGCACTTCACGGTCCATCTTGTTGACGAAGGTGATGATGGGCGTGTCGCGCTGGCGGCAGACTTCGATCAGTCGGCGGGTCTGGGCTTCCACGCCGTTGGCGGCATCGATCACCATCAGCGCCGAATCCACGGCCGTGAGCACGCGGTAGGTGTCTTCCGAGAAGTCCTTGTGACCGGGCGTGTCGAGCAGGTTGACCACGTGGTCGCGGTAAGACATCTGCATCACCGACGAGGCCACCGAAATGCCGCGCTGCTTTTCGATTTCCATCCAGTCGGACGTGGCGTGGCGGCTGGCCTTGCGGCCCTTCACGGCGCCCGCGATCTGGATCGCGCCCGAGAACAGCAGCAGCTTTTCGGTCAGCGTGGTCTTGCCCGCGTCCGGGTGGGAAATGATGGCGAACGTGCGGCGGCGCCGGGTCTCAGATGCGTAGGACACAGTGTTGTACGGGTGCGTGGCCGCTGGCGGTGAAGCCGGCGGCAGGAAAGCGAACAGGCGCTGGCGGGCTGGGCGCTGAGGCAGCGCCGGCCGACGGGGCCCGAAGAAGTCGGAGATTTTACCGAGCGCGGCGCATCAATGGGTCGCGGCGGGAATAAACGCGGCGGATTTCCCCTTGGCGCGGCACAAGTCCGGCGACCTGGAGCATGCCGCTGATGGCGCAGCGACATCTGGATTTGATGACATGACTACGTCGGGATTGGCTGGCATGACCCGGATAGGGCTTCTGTGAACATGGGGTCTCCCGGTTGCATTTGCAAGCCATGGACGCCTGCAATCCATGGCTGCTTGCACCCGCCGATTCTGTGGCGCGATGCGCCACCACCGACGAGGAGCGTGTCCGATGAAAAGCATATTAGCGCTGGCTGCAGCCCGTAAACAGCGTCTGGCGGCCCATCCTTTCTTCACGTGGATGCGGGACGCCCAGGTTCCCCTGGGGCGCAAGCTCGACATCGCGCCGATCATGGCGAATTTCGTCATGAACTTCCGCGACATGAACCTGTGGTTCATCCGCTTCGAAGGCGTTTCCAATGCATTCGAGGAAGTCATCAACGGCAACACCGACGAGGACGAAACGCACTCGCGCCTGTTTGTCGAGGATTGGCGCAAGCTGCATCTCGACGAAAAGCTGGGCTGGCGGGCGTCCGACGCCCTGTGGTGGCTGTTTCTGGCACCCGAGTCCGAGCCGTTCCGCGCCTATGCGTTCGACTTCGCCCGCATGACGGTGGTCGATCGCGGCGATCCCTTGCTGCGCTTCGCCCATTCGGAGGCCGGTGAAGCCTGCGGCAACGCCTTCTTCAGCGCGGTGAGCCCGATTGCGGTGGAACTGCGGCGGCAGACGCAAGTCGACTACCGTTATTTCGGCGATTACCACCTCGATCGCGAGCAGGGGCATGTGATTGCGTCCGAAGGCGTTTTCGACCGCCAGGAGCTCGACCCGCCGCGGCGGGAGAAAGCGCTGGTGTTGGCCAACGCGATGTTCGACATCTTCTTCGGCATGCATGACTGCTTTTACGACTATGCCCGCAACTACGTGGAGCGCGGGCTCGTGCCGCAGCGCGTGCGCTCCACCTTGCCGCCGATGCGGCCACCCCCCGCGACAGCGGCAAAGCCGTTCCAGGCGCAGGCGATCACCGGCCGCCATGTGGAGGTGCAGCGCGTGCTGGAGGGCCGCCAGGCCCGCACGGCGCGCCACCCTTTCTACGCCTGGCTGCAGGCGAGCGGCCCCATCTCTGCGTTGAGCCGGCTGCAGCGTTTCATTCCGATGTGGGTGATGGACATCATGGGCTACCGCGACTTGAACCGCTATGCGCTGCGCTTCAGATCGCCGCAGAGTCCCAACGAGCGGGCCTTCAACCGCTGGGTGCAGGCGCTGGAGACGCATAGCGAACTGTTCCTGCACGACTGGGACGCCCTGGGCATGGACGATGCCTTGCGCTGGAGCGCCAGCGACACCCTCGAGTTTCTCTTCCTTGATCCCGGCACCGACATCCACCGCGGCAACATCGCCAAGTTCACCAAGCTCGCGATCGCGCACGAATCGTCGGCCCTGCGTTTCTGGCTGCTTGAGGCGCTGGAAGCCAGCGGCGAGGCCTTTTTTGCGAACACCCGCGAGCTGGCTCGGGCCGTGGAGCGCGACACGGCCCTGCGGCTCGACTACCTCGCCGACCGGCATTACCTCGCCCACCCCGAAGGCGAGGGCGACCCCGGGCGAAGCTATCCCTTCAAGAGCGAGCCGCTGAGCGCCGAGCAGGCGCGGATCGCCATCGCCATGGTCCATACCGTCTTTGACGCCGTCGATGCGCAGCTGGCCCTGTCGCTGGCCGTCGCCGAGCAGGACCGCTTCGGCATAGACGGCAGGGACACAGACGGCGATACGCAGCGCGCCGCAGCCACGAGCCAGGCATGAGCCCCCGCCCGCTGCCACCGGGGCCGCGGTGGCTTAGACCGCTGAATTTCTTCCAGGCCGGGCTCACGCCACCGGCGCCGGTGCTGGCGCGCCTGGCGGCGAGGTATGGCGACCCGTTCCGGGTGTCGTACTTTTCGCGTCCAGTCACCTTTACCGGCAACCCGCAGGCGCTGCGTGCCATTTATACGGCCCACACCGACTGCTTCGATGTTTGGGGCGGCGGCTTTATTGAGCCGGTGTTCGGTGAGACATCGGTCGTGGTGATCTCCGGCGACCGCCACCGGCAGGACCGCAACATCCTGGCGCCGGCGTTCAGCGGACCGGCCATGCGCACCTATGGCGAGACCATGGCCGCGGTGGCCGAGGAAAAGATGGCGCAGGTCGAAGTCGGACGGCCGTTTCGCATGCTGGACGTGACCCAGCGCATCACCCTGGACATCATGATCCGGGTGGTGTTCGGCATGCAGGACGAGGCGCGGGTCAGGCGCACCCGTGCGGCGGTGCTCGAGCTCATCGAGTCGCTGCATGTCATCCTTTTCCTGTTTCCGTCCGCGCGTCGCATTCTGGGCGGCCATGGCCCTTGGGCCAGAAACCAGCGCGCGGTGGACGCCTTGCGCACCCTCCTGCTCGAGCAGATGCGCGAGCGCCGCGCGTCGGGGGCGCCGGGCACGGATCTGCTCGGCCGGATGCTGGCTGCGCGCTATGACGACGGCTCGGGCATGGAGGATGTGGAAATCCTTGACCAACTGCGCGGACTGCTCTTCGCCGGCCATGAGGCGACGGCCACTGTGCTCGCCTGGATCTTCTATTGGCTGGGACGCGAGCCGGCGGTGTTCGCGCGCGTGGCGCAGGAGATCGAGGCCTTGGGGCCCGAGCCCGCGCCCGAAGCGCTGGCGGCCCTGCCTTATCTCGACCTGGTGTGCAAGGAGTGTCTGCGCCTTTATCCGCCGGTCGTCGATCCGGCGCGCATCGTGCGCGAGCCCTTCGAGCTGCTGGGCTATACGCTCCCGGCCGGCGAGGTGCTGCGCGCTTCGAGCGCGCTGCTGCACTCCAGACCGGAGCTCTATCCCGAGCCCGAGCGCTTTTGGCCCGAGCGCTTCCTGGAGCGCAGGTATTCCCCGTTCGAATACATCCCTTTCGGCGGCGGGGCGCGCCGCTGCCTGGGTGCGGCCTTTGCCATGTACGAGTTGAAGGTCGTGGTCGCCACCATTTTGCGCGGCCATCGCCTGCGCTTGCTCAGCACGGAGCCCGTAGCGCAC
>JAMNYN010000538.1 GCA_023622805.1 Pseudomonadota bacterium
CGCTGTGAGCGGCGTCGAGACCTACCGCAAAGGCTGGATTGCGGTTCGGCACCTCAACCTCAACATCAATGCACTGATGTCCGTCGCTGTCACCGGCGCGGTCATTCTCGGGCAGTGGCCTGAAGCGGCGATGGTGATGGTCTTGTTCGCTATTGCGGAAATGATTGAGGCCCGTTCTCTCGACCGCGCGCGGCGAGCAGTCGAAGGGCTCATGTCCATGGCCCCGGAGATGGCGACGGTGAACACGTCGGCGGGCTGGACGGAAGTCCCAGCCGCGCAAGTCGCTGTAGGCGCAACGGTCAGGGCCCGGCCCGGCGAGCGCATCGCCTTGGACGGAAACGTGTCGTCCGGAAGCTCGGCCGTCGACCAATCGCCTATCACTGGCGAAAGCGTTCCAGTGGACAAGGTCGTCGGTGATACGGTGTACGCCGGCACCATCAACCAGGACGGAGAACTGGAGTACCGCGTGACCGCGGCCGCCAGCAACTCTACCCTGGCGCGGATTGCGCACGCCGTGCAGGAGGCACAGGGCACGCGCGCTCCCACGCAGCGCTTTGTGGACGCTTTCTCGCGCTACTACACACCTGCTGTCTTCGCGGCAGCCATCGCCATCGCGCTCATTCCTCCACTGGGCATGGGAGCCGACTGGTTCACCTGGGTCTACCGTGCACTCGTGCTGCTCGTCGTTGCCTGCCCCTGCGCTTTGGTCATATCGACGCCGGTCACGGTGGTCTCGGGCCTGACTGCAGCTGCACGCCGCGGTATTCTCATCAAGGGCGGCGTCTTTCTGGAGCAAGGCCACCGTCTGAAAGTCCTGGCCTTGGACAAGACCGGAACCTTGACGCAGGGGCGGCCGGTGCTGACTGTCGTCATCGCCCTCGAGGGGGACAAGCCAATCCTGTCGACCCTCGCCGCTGCGCTTGCCGCGCGCAGTGACCACCCGGTTTCTCGCGCCGTGGCCGCGGGCCTGAAGGATTCTGAGGGCCGTCCCGACGTGTCGGGCTTCGCCGCACTGCGCGGCAAAGGCGTGGAGGGAAGCATGAACGGCGTGCTTTACCGGCTGGGAAATCATCGGTTGGTGGAAGAGTCCGGCGCGTGCTCCGAGGATTTGGAAGCCAAGCTCGACGCCCTCGAGAAAGAAGGCAAAACCGCAATTGTTCTCACCGCAGGCGCGAAGGCTTTAGCCATCTTCGCGGTCGCTGACGTGGTACGCCCGGAGAGCCGAGAAGCGGTCGCACAACTCAAGCAACTCGGCATCCATCCCGTGATGTTGACGGGCGACAACCGGCACACGGCCGAAGCCATTGCGCGCCAGGTCGGTATCACGGAGGTGAGAAGCGAGCTTCTGCCCGAGGAGAAGCTCAAGGCCATTGAAGAGTTTGCGGCCGGCAATGCCGTGGTGGGCATGGTCGGCGATGGCATCAACGATGCGCCAGCGCTTGCCAAGGCGAATATCGGCTTTGCCATGGGCGCCGTGGGCACGGATGCCGCGATTGAAACGGCGGACGTCGCCCTGATGGATGACGACCCGCGCAAGCTGGCGGAGTTCGTGCAGCTGTCCAGGGTCACCAAGGCCGTGCTGTGGCAGAACATCTCCTTCGCCATAGGCATCAAAGTGGTGTTTCTCAGCTTGGCGTTGACCGGCCAGGCGACCCTCTGGATGGCCGTCTTCGCCGACATGGGGGCAAGCTTGCTGGTCGTCTTCAACGGTCTGCGCCTGTTGCGCAAGAAGATCTAGCATCCGCCTTGAGTCCCGCCGATGGCAATCCATCGAATCATTGAGCCCGGTGTCGCCGAGTCGCGTCATTGAGCGGTGGACATGACTGGGGCCATTTCCGACGTTCACCTGCAAACTGCTTGATCAAAGGCAATTTCTGCACCCAGCGCATTGGCAGAAATTGTCGGTTGCTGTCTGCCGTACTTGCAGGCTTTGGGGAGAGGTGCAACCCGCAGGCTTTCCATGCTCACTATCAATGCGCGCGTAGAAAAACGGGTGCCAGCCCCGCCAGCTGTGCCGAGGCGCTTCGCAGCGAGGGCAGCAGCTCTTCGATCGCCCTGGCCTGGGCATATTCCGAGCGCAGAAAGTTGCTGCTGATCGCCGCCGCGACCTGATTTTTTTCGTCGTAGATGGGAACGGCCAAGCCCGCGACGTGCGGGTCGAACTCGCCTTCCACCCAGGCAAATCCATCGTTCCGGATACGTACCAGCGACGATTCCAGGTCGGTGCGATTGGCCAGCGTGGTGGAGGTCAGTGGCGTGAGCTCATGCTGCTCCAGGTAGCGATTCAACACTTCGTTGTCGCTATAGGCCAGGAGCACTCTGCCGGGTGCGGTGGCATATGCGGGAATCCGGCTGCCCATTCCCAATCGGAGCGACATGATTTTGCTCGAGGGTATGCGCAGCACGAACACCGTGTCTTTGCCATCGAAGACCGCCAGCGCGCAGGACTCCTGGGTCTGCACGCACAGCTGCTCCAGCACGCGCTGGGCATGCCCCCAGAACGGCAACGAGGTGAGGTAAGTCATGCCTAGGTTGAGCACTTTGGGTGTGAGATGGAAGCTCTTGTCGGCACCGAGCACGGCGTAGCCCAGCTCGGTGAGCGTCAACAAGATCCGGCGCACGACCGTACGAGGCAAACCAGAGTTCGCCGCGACGGTCGCGACAGAGTGCGGCCCACTTTTCCCCATGGCCTCCAGCACGGCCAGTCCGCGGGCGAAAGAACGAACGAATCCTTCGTTGTCAGTTGTTGTCATCTCAATTTTCCTGGTGCATTGAATGCGTGCGCAGCGAGGCTGATTTCTCTAAGGCACATCACGATGCCACAAACCTGCAGGTTTACGGTTGACGATTCTATTTAAATGGACAAGAATATCCGTCAGACGGATTAACAAATCCGCCAGGCGGACATTCTACCTCAGCCATTCGAAGGAGACAACAATGCAGAGACGACATGTATTGAGCTGTGCCACGGCCTTGTGCGCACTGCTGGGGCCCCAGGGAAATCTGTGGGCGCAATCCGCAGGGGTATCCATAACGCTGCCGTCCGGCAAGCCCTACAAGATCATTGCTCCCAGTTCCCCGGGAGGGATACTGGATCTGACCAGCCGACTCCTGGCAAAGTCGCTTGGGGAGAGGCTCAATCAACCGGTGATCGTGGAGAACCACCCAGGTGCGGGCGGCGCTCTGGGTATCCAGGCCATGCTCAAAGCCGAACCCGATGGGCGCACCCTGGTGATGGGCAGTCTGGGGCCGAATGCCGCCAATTACGAATTGCAAGCCAAGCTGCCCTATGCCTACCAGGATATGACGGCCGTCATCCATGTGCTGTCCATGCCGGATGTGGTGCTGGTCAATCCCAAGCTGCCGGTCAAGTCTGTGGCCGAGTTGAAGGCCTATGCGAAGTCCCAGCCGCAAGGCTTGTCCATGGCCGTGTCTACCAGCGGCTCATCGGGCCATCTGGCGGGGGCCTTGTTGAACCAGCGCACGGGAATTGCGGCCGTGGACGTGATCTACAAGGGCGCCAGTCCCGCCTTGACGGACCTGATGTCGGGCCAGGTGGACTACATGGTCGACAACATGATCACGGCCTTGCCTTTGATCCGCGGCGGCAAGGTGCGGGCCATCGCTGTCACCACCAAGGAGCGCAGCCAGGATCTGCCTGAGATTCCCACCTTGATTGAAGCGGGCTACCCGGACTTTGATGTCTCGGTGTGGCTGGGCCTGTTTGTGTCGTCCAAGACGCCCGCCGCCGTGGTGAAGGCGCTGAACCTTGAATTGAACAAGGCGTTGAGCGACCCAGAGGTGCGCAAGACGATGGCCCAGCAAGGCGGCTCGCCCATCGGCGGCAGCCCGGAAGATTTCGAGCGCTTTGTGAAGGCCGAGAAGGTCCGTTGGACCGAAGTGATCAAGACGGGAAAGATCAAGGCGCAGTAAGCGGCATTGGCAACAGGAAAACAGGAGACAGGCAATGAAAGACAAGGTCGTGGTGGTAACGGGTGCGGGCAATGGCATTGGGCGGGCAACCGCCTTGCTGCTCGGTCGCATGGGGGCGAAGGTCGTGGTCAATGACCTGGGCGGCAGCGGCAGCGGCGAAGGTTCGGACGCAGGTCCGGCGCTCAAGGTTGTGCGGGAAATTGAAGAGGCGGGCGGGCAGGCC
>JAMNYN010000562.1 GCA_023622805.1 Pseudomonadota bacterium
TGCTGACAACCCTTCGACAAGCTCAGGGCGGACGGTTTGAAACTGGCGCGCCCCAGCAAGGAGGCAGCGAGGAAGGGCCGCCCCGCAGCGATGGTGCCGTCCCTAGCCGGGCGCCCCCCTCCACCGAAGGTTGAGAGGAGGAAGCGGGGGACGGCCCCTGCCGCGAAGCCGCTCAGGGGGTGCTTTTTTATCGTGCCGCGAGTTGCTGCCAGGTGGCCACAACGCTGTCGGGGTTCAGCGAGATCGAGGAAATGCCCAGATCGGCGAGCCACAGCGCGAAGTCGGGGTGGTCCGAAGGGCCCTGGCCGCAGATGCCCACGTACTTGCCCTTGGCCAGGCAGGACTTGATGACATGCTCGAGCAGCTTCTTGACCGCGGGATCGCGCTCGTCGAAGTCGGCAGCCAGCAGTTCCAGGCCGGAATCGCGGTCCAGGCCCAGGGTCAGCTGGGTCAGGTCGTTCGAGCCGATGGAGAAGCCGTCAAAGTGTTCCAGGAACTCGTCGGCCAGGACGGCGTTCGACGGCACTTCGCACATCATGATCAGCTTCAGACCGTTGTCGCCGCGCTTGAGGCCGTTGTCCGCCAGCAGCTGGTTCACGCGCTCGGCCTGCTTCAAGGTGCGCACGAAAGGAATCATGATCTGCACGTTGGTCAGGCCCATGTCCTCGCGCACGCGGCGCAGGGCTTCGCATTCCATCTTGAACGCTTCGCCGAACTCGGCGCTGATGTAGCGCGCCGCGCCGCGGAAGCCCAGCATCGGGTTCTCTTCCTCGGGCTCGTAGCGGCTGCCGCCGATGAGCTTGCGGTATTCGTTGGACTTGAAGTCCGACATGCGCACGATGACCGGCTTGGGATAGAAGGCGGCGGCAATCGTTGCCACGCCTTCAGCCACCTTGTCGACATAGAAAGCGCGGGGCGACGCATGGCCACGGGCCACGGATTCCACGGCCTTCTTCAGGTCGGCATCGACGGCGGGGTAGTCCAGGATGGCCTTGGGATGCACGCCGATGTTGTTGTTGATGATGAACTCGACGCGCGCCAGGCCCACGCCTTCGTTGGGCAGCTGGGCGAAATCGAACGCCAGCTGGGGGTTGCCGACGTTCATCATGATCTTGGTCGAAATCTCGGGCATGGTGCCGCGCTGGACTTCGGTGACTTCGGTTTCGATCAGGCCGTCGTAGATCTTGCCGGTATCGCCTTCAGCGCAGGACACGGTCACCAGGGTGCCGGCCTTGAGCAGCTCGGTGGCGTTGCCGCAACCGACCACGGCGGGAATGCCCAGCTCGCGCGCAATGATGGCTGCGTGGCAGGTACGACCGCCACGGTTGGTGACGATGGCCGCGGCGCGCTTCATCACCGGCTCCCAGTTGGGATCGGTCATGTCGGTCACCAGCACGTCGCCGGGCTGGACCTGGTCCATCTGCGAAATGTCGCTGACCAGGCGCACCGGGCCGGTACCGATCTTCTGACCGATGGCGCGGCCTTCGGCCAGCACGTCGCCCGTGCCCATCAGCTTGTAGCGCAGTTCGGCCTGGCCCTTGGACTGGCTCTTCACCGTCTCGGGTCGGGCCTGCAGGATGTAGATCTGGCCGTCGGTGCCGTCCTTGCCCCACTCGATGTCCATGGGACGACCGTAGTGCTCTTCGATCACCAGGGCATAGCGCGCCAGTTGCTCGACGTTGGCGTCGCTCAGCGAGTAGCGGTTGCGCAGCTCGGGCGCCACGTCGGTGGTCTTGACCAGCTTGCCGCTGGCAGCCTTTTCCTCGGCCGAAGCGAACACCATCTGCACCAGCTTGGAGCCGAGGTTGCGGCGGATCAGCGCCTTCTTGCCAGCCTTGAGCATGGGCTTGTGCACGTAGAACTCGTCGGGGTTCACGGCGCCCTGCACCACGGTCTCGCCCAGACCATAGCTCGAAGTGATGAACACCACGTCTTCAAAGCCCGACTCGGTGTCGATGGTGAACATCACGCCGGCCGCGCCGGTGTCCGAGCGCACCATGCGCTGCACGCCAGCCGACAGCGCGACCACGTCGTGGGCAAAGCCCTTGTGCACGCGGTAGGAGATGGCACGGTCGTTGTACAGGGAAGCGAACACTTCCTTCATCTTGTGCAGCACGTCTTCGATGCCCACCACGTTCAGGAAAGTTTCCTGCTGGCCGGCGAACGAAGCGTCGGGCAGATCTTCGGCCGTGGCCGAGGAACGCACGGCAAACGAGGCCTGGGCGTTGCCCGCGCTCAGCGTGGCGAAAGCATCGGCAATGGCTTTTTGCAGATCGGCCGGGAAAGGCTGGTTTTCCACCATGGCGCGGATTTCCGCGCCGCAAGCGGCCAGGGCGCGCACGTCTTCGACGTCAAGCGCGGCCAGCTTGGCGCTGATCTTGTCGGCCAGGCCTTCGAAGGCCAGGAATTCGCGGAAGGCATGGGCCGTGGTCGCGAAGCCCGTGGGCACTTTCACGCCCTGGGGCAGCTGGGAAATCATTTCGCCCAGCGAGGCATTCTTGCCGCCGACCGACTCGACGTCGGTCATTCGCAGTTGTTCAAACGGCACGACCAGATCGGTCGCTTGGAAGAGTGCAGACATGAGAAAGCTCCAAAGTTAAAACCGGTATCGCCCTGCGGCCCCCTGGGGCATTGGCGTAATCCACGCTGCGCTGCACGCTGCTTTGCTGTTCTGGTTGTAGGCCGTCAACGAGCATGGACATGAAATTGGGAATAATGGGCGCCATTGTAGGGCCTGCCATCAATTAAGCCCCCTGGTCTGGATTTCCCTTCAGGCTGCTCAGAGAACCGGGGAATCGATGGATGACAGACCCCAGACCCGCGCCCATTTGCGCGCGGCCGGCTCGTTTATCCCCTCTTCAAAGAGCACCATGCACACGCGCACCGTATTCCTGATCTCCGACGGCACGGGTATCACTGCCGAAACCTTCGGCAAAGCCCTCATGACCCAGTTCGATGTGAGCGCCCGCTTTGTGCGCGTGCCTTTCGTCGATACGGTGGACAAGGCCCACCAGACGGTGCGCCAGATCAACCACACCGGCGAAATCGAAGGCCGCAAGCCCATCGTCTTCACCACGCTGGTGGACATGGAAGTGGTCGACGTCATCCGCGAGAACTGCAAAGGTATGCTGCTCGACATGTTCGGCACCTTCGTCAACCCGCTGGAGCAGGAGCTGGGCCTGAAATCCCACCACCGCGTGGGGCGCTTTTCCGACATCAGCCAGAGCAAGGAATACCTGGACCGGATGGAGGCCATCAACTTCAGCCTGGCCCATGACGACGGCCAGACCAACCACGACCTGGCCGGCGCCGACGTGATCCTGGTCGGCGTGAGCCGCAGCGGCAAGACCCCGACCAGCCTGTACCTGGCCATGCAGTTCGGCCTGAAGGTGGGCAACTACCCCCTGATCCCCGAAGACTTCGACCGGCGCCAGCTGCCCCCGGCCCTGCTGCCGGTGCGCAAGAAGCTGTTCGGCCTGTCCATCGACCCGATGCGCCTGTCCGACATCCGCAACGAGCGCCGCCCCAATTCGCGCTACGCCAGCCTGGAAAACTGCCGCCACGAAGTCGCCGAAGCCGAAGCCATGATGCGCCGCGCGGGCATCCGCTGGCTGTCGAGCACCAACAAGTCCATCGAGGAAATCGCCACCACCATCCTGCAGGACATCAAGCCCGAACGCCTGGGGTACTAGCCCCCACGCTTGCCCACTGCGAGTGGCTCGCTGCCCCCAGAGGGGGCCGCCCGCCGCCTTGGGGGGGGGGCCCCGGCGGCGGCGGCGGAGCATGGCCGTTTCTGACGCTCTGCTGCGGCTACCGGCGCCCTCCTCCAGCAACAGCGCGCAGGCGCAAAAAAGGACTGCCACGGCAGTCCTTTTTTGCTTCAGCACCCGCCAGGCAGGTGCATCCTTGGCGCCATCAATGGCGGATCAGGTGATCGAAAGCCGACAGCGCGGCCGTCGCCCCCGCGCCCGCGGCAATGACGATCTGCTTGTAAGGCACGTTGGTGCAGTCGCCCGCGGCCAGCACGCCAGGCACGTTGGTCTGGCCCTTGGCGTCGATGATGATTTCACCGAAGCGGGTCAGCTCGACCGTGCCCTTGAGCCAGTCGGTGTTGGGCAGCAGACCGATCTGCACGAAGATGCCGTCCAGCGCCAC
>JAMNYN010000046.1 GCA_023622805.1 Pseudomonadota bacterium
AGCTGGCCGAGCAGAATGCACAGGTGGTGCGCACCGTGGACCTGCTGCGCACCGGCGCCCAGCGCCTGGCCTGGGCCTGCGCCGTACTCGGCGTGACCGTGGTCGGCCTGGCGATTGCCCTGTGGCGTGTGAGCTGAAGCTCCACGCCCCAACAAAAAACGGCCCTCGGGCCGTTTTTTATTGGACGTCTTATCTGCGATTCATAACGCTTGCAGCACCCACAGCTTGTGAAACTGGCGTGCCCCAGCTCAGGGGCAGCGAGCAAGCGCCGCCGCGCAGCGAGGCTGCCGCCCCCCTCAGGGGGAAGCCGGGGCGGCCCATGCCGCAAAGCCGCTCAGGGGGAGCCTAAAAATCCTCGCCGCCCATGGCCAGATTCTCGAAGCGCGTCTGGTTCTTCTGGAAGAACAGCTTGACGGTGCCAGTGGGGCCGTTACGCTGCTTGCCGATGATGACTTCGGCGATATTGGGCTCTTTCGAGTCCTTGTTGTAGTAGTCGTCGCGGTAGATGAACATGATGATGTCGGCATCCTGCTCGATGGCGCCGGATTCGCGCAGGTCGGACATCATCGGGCGCTTGTCGGTGCGCTGCTCGACCGAGCGGTTGAGCTGCGACAGCGCGATCACCGGGCATTGCAGCTCCTTGGCCAGCATCTTCAAGCCCCGCGAAATTTCGCCCAGCTCGGTCGCCCGGTTGTCCGAGCTCGCCGCCGAACCCGAGCCGCTCATCAGCTGCAAGTAATCGACCACGATCAAACCCAGCTTGCCGCATTGGCGCGCCAGGCGGCGCGAGTTGGCACGCAGCTCGCCAGGCGTCAGGCCCGGGCTTTCGTCGATGTGCAGCGACACCGTGCGCAGCCGCTCGATGGCTTCCGTCAGGCGCGGCCACTCGTCGTCATTGAGCTTGCCGGTGCGCAGATTGCCCTGGTTCACGCGGCCGATCGAGCCCACGATACGCACGGCAAGCTGGGCGGCACCCATTTCCATGGAGAAGATGGCGACCGGCAAGCCTTCGTTGAGCGCCACATGCTCGGCGATGTTCACCGCCAGCGCGGTCTTGCCCATCGAAGGACGCGCGGCCAGCACCACCAGGTCACCGGCCTGCATGCCCGACGTCATGCGATCCAGATCGGCAAAGCCCGTGGGCACGCCGGTCACATCCATGGGGTTGTCGGCCATTTCCTGGACCCGGTCCAGCAGGTCGACCACCAGGGTGTCCAGCGACTGGAAGCCCTGCTTGTTGCGCGCGCCTTCTTCGCCGATGGCGAAAATCTTCTGCTCGGCCTCGTCCAGCACCCGCTCCACGGTCTTGCCCTGGGGATTGAAGGCATTGGTGGCGATATCGTCGCTGGCCGTGATCAGCTTGCGCAGGATGGACCGGTCGCGCACGATTTCCGCGTAGCGGCGGATATTGGTCGCGCTGGGCACGTATTGGGCCAGCTGGTTCAGATACAGCAGGCCGCCGATTTCCTCGGCCTTGCCCATGGTCTGCAAATGCTCGTAGACCGTGATCACGTCGGCCGGCTTGCTGGCATTGATCAGCTTGCCGATGGCGCCATAGATCAGCTTGTGCTCATGGCGGTAGAAATCGCTGTCCGCCAGCAGGTCGCCCACCCGGTCCCAGGCGTTGTTGTCCAGCAGCAGACCGCCGAGCACGCTCGACTCGGACTCCATCGAATGCGGCGGCACGCGCAGCTGCGCGACCTGGCGGTCCGGTGGAGAAAAAGCATCATCGAGCTCAAGCGGCGGCATAACAGAGGACATGAATTTCCTTGGGGGCAAGCCCTCCATCCTAGCCGCTGTCGCGATGGCCGTCATCCTCGGCGAGCGTTGCACGCACGAGGGGGACGGCTATGGCTTGCA
Organism: Pseudomonadota bacterium; assembly: GCA_023622805.1. GTDB lineage: Bacteria > Pseudomonadota > Gammaproteobacteria > Burkholderiales > Burkholderiaceae_C > Comamonas > Comamonas bellezanensis. The sequence goes on from JAMNYN010000046.1 coordinate 1,861, forward strand.
CAGCCGGCGCGGATGGAAGCAAAAAACACAAAAGCCGCCCGAAGGCGGCTTTCGATCAGGGGACAAGCCCTTGATTAGGCAGTTTCGCCGTAGACCGAAACGGTCACGTCAACCACCACGTCGGTGTGCAGGGACACGCTCACGGTGGTATCGCCAATGGTCTTGATGGGACCGTTGGGCAGGCGCACTTGCGACTTCACAACCTTGTAGCCTTGCTTGTTCAGCTCAGCCGAGATGTCGCTGTTGGTCACGGAGCCGAACAAACGGCCGTCAACGCCAGCCTTTTGCGACAGCTTGACGTTGCCGCCAGCCAGCTTTTCGCCTTCAGCCTGAGCAGCAGCCAGCTTTTCAGCGGCAGCCTTTTCCAGTTCAACGCGCTTGGCTTCGAACTGGGCCTTGTTGGCTTCAGTCGCGCGGCGTGCGGAGCCGGAAGGGATCAGGAAGTTACGGGCGTAGCCGTCTTTGACCTTGACGATATCGCCGAGGTTACCCAGGTTCACAACCTTTTCGAGCAGAATGATTTGCATGGTTCGGCTCCTTAGATCTTGTGCTGGTCGCTGTAAGGCACCAGGGCCAGGAAGCGGGCGCGCTTGATGGCGGTGTTCAGCTGACGCTGGTAAATGGCGCGGGTGCCGGTCAGACGTGCGGGCACGATCTTGCCGTTTTCGCCGATGAAATCGCGCAGCGTGTCGACGTCTTTGTAGTCGATTTCTTCAACACCAGCCACGGTGAAGCGGCAGAAGCGCTTGCGCTTGAACAGCAGCGACTGGGTGTTGCGCTTGGGGCGCTTGTCTTTGTTGAATTTCTTGAACGTGGCCATTGCTGGACCTCTTGAAAATTAATTTTGTTGAATATCCTGGATGTGCATCACCACTGTCTTGCTGTTGCGCGGGGTAGCGAGGAAGCCTTGAAACTTCCAGCTGCTGCCCGGTGCCTGACGAGCCAGACGCTCTGCCAGTGCACCAAAGGCCACCGCTTTGACAGCTGCCGTGACATTCCGCTGGGTACCTGCCTCTTGCTGCTGGGACTCGTGTTCGAGTCTCAGGTCCAGCGCAGGCAGTCCGGCGGGCGTGTAGCGCAGGGGTTGAACCTCAGCGATACAAGCAGTCAGGGCAACGTGGTTTTCCACTCCGTGGGTGCGATGTGACGCTGAGCTCAGGCCTGTTCGGCCTGGTTAGCCTTACGGGCTTCTTCGCGCTCGACAGTCTTCATCATCGAAGAAGGTGCAATATCAGCCTTCTTCTTTTGCACGGTCAGGTGACGCAGCACGGCGTCGTTGAACTTGAACGCGTGTTCCAGTTCAGCCATCACGGCTTGATCAGCTTCGATGTTCAGGCACAGGTAGTGGGCCTTGGCAAGCTTGTTGATCATGTAGGCCAGTTGACGACGGCCCCAGTCTTCTTCACGGTGCACCTTACCGCCGCCGGCGGTAATCATGCCCTTGTAGCGCTCCAGCATGGCTGGAACTTGTTCGCTTTGATCCGGGTGGATCAACAAAATGATTTCGTAATGACGCATGTAAACTCCCTTTTGGGTTGGGCCCCCCGCTGCGCCTGTAGCGGTGTGGCAAGGCAAAGCAGGCAATTATAGCGCCCCTTCCGCCAGCTTGTACACTCCCGGTCTGGAGATGCCCTTTCAAAAGCCAGGCCAGCCCATGGCGCAGACCTGAAAAGGGGCCACGCTACGCAAGCTGCGGCGGCTGCTCTTGAAATACCACAGCAGGCCCACATCTGCCATGCAATCGTTTTTACTTCTTATTCTTGAAGCCTATATCCATGCCTGAACAGAATCCTACAGCCCACCTTTCCCCGGCAAACGCTTCGCCCGAAGAAGTGGAGGCCGCAATGGCCGCCCACAGCGCCGACGAAATGGCTCGCCTGCAGGCCGAGCTCGCAGAGATCAAGGCCAAAAGTGCCGAGTTGGCGGACCAGTTCCTGCGCGCCAAGGCCGAAGCGGAAAACGCCCGCCGCCGCGCCGAGGACGAAGTCTCCAAGGCCCGCAAGTTCAGTATTGAAAGCTTCGCCGAGAGCCTGTTGCCCGTTTGCGACAGCCTCGACGCCGCCCTGGCCATCCAGTCGGCCACACCCGAGCAACTGCGCGAAGGCGCGGACGCGACGCGCCGCCAGCTGGCTTCGGCCCTGGAGCGCAACAAGGTTCAGCCTATCGATCCGGCGGCCGGCGACAAATTCGACCCCCACCTGCACCAGGCCATCAGTGTGGTGCCCGCCGAGCAGGCGCCCAACACCGTGGTGAACGTGCTGCAAAAGGGCTACCTGATTGCCGACCGCAT
>JAMNYN010000390.1 GCA_023622805.1 Pseudomonadota bacterium
GGTCGGCACCCGCTCGACCAGCACCCAGTAGGTCTTGGGTTTTTCGCTCTTGGGATTGAGCAGGCGCTCGATCAGCGGGCCGTCGTCCGTGAGCAGCAGCAAGCCTTCCGAGTCCTTGTCCAGCCGGCCCGCGGGGTAGACGCCCTTGGGCAGGCCGAACTCGGCCAGCGAGCGCGCGCCGTCCTCGGGCGTGAATTGGGACAGGACGCCATAGGGCTTGTGGAACAGGAAATAACGGGGCATCGCGGGCAGCAGGCAAAACGGTGACGGAGCGCCGATTTTCCCGCATGCGCCGGGCAGCGCTGCAGGCCGCGGGCCAAAGCCCCTTGCCTGCTCAAGCTGCGTCGGGTGCGATGGACAAGGCCTGCGCCACGACATCGCGCGTGAGCGTGGGCACAAAGCTTTCGATGAAATGGTAGGCATAGCCGCGCAGCCAGGCCCCGCGACGCAGACCCAGGCGCGTGAGGTTGACTTCGAACAAATGGCCGGCGTCGAGCAGACGCAGATGGCGGTCGCGCTCGGCGTCGACCGCGATCGACGCCACGATGCCCACGCCCATGCCCAGTTCCACATAGGTCTTGATCACATCGGCATCCATGGCCGACAGCACCACGTCGGGCGTCAGGCCTTCGCGCGCGAAGGCTTCGTCGATGTGGGCCCGGCCGGTGAACCCCACTTCGTAGGTGATGATGGGGTATTGCACCAGTTGCTCCAGCGTCAGCGGTCCTGGGACGTCGAGCAGCGCATGGCCTGGCGGCACGACGATGCTGTGCGTCCAGCGGTAGCAAGGCAAGGTGACCAGCGCGTCATGACCGGACAGGGCTTCGGTGGCCACGCCGATGTCGGCCTCGCCGCTGAGCAGCATCTGCGCCACCTGCTGGGGCGAGCCCTGGTGCAAATGCAGCACGACCTCGGGAAAGCGCTGGCGAAAATCGCGCACCACCTGGGGCAGCGCATAGCGGGCCTGCGAATGCGTGGCGGCGATCGCCAGCCGCCCCTGCTCGCTGGCACTGAAATCCTGGCCGGCGCGGCGCAGGTTGTCGGCCTCGAACAGCAGTTTTTCCACGATGGGTATCAGGCTCGCGCCCGGCGGCGTCAGGCCGGTGAGGCGTTTGCCCAGGCGCACAAAAATCTGCACGCCCAGCTCGTCTTCCAATTCGCGGATCTGGCGGCTCACGCCCGGCTGCGAGGTGTAGAGCACCTGCGCGACCTCGGTGAGGTTGAAACTCCGGCGCACGGTTTCGCGCACCGAGCGCAACTGCTGAAAGTTCATGGGACTGACTCTGCTTCCAAAAATTCGAGCTGATTGCCCGCCGGGTCCTTGAGGTAGAACCGCGCAAATCCGGTCAGGCCCTGGTTTTCCACCAGCGGCCACTGCGCGGCCTGCAGGCGCTGGCGCAGCGCGGGCAGGTCCTGCACTTCGAATGCCAGGTGGGACGCACTGGGCAGGGACTGCCACTGCGCCACCGCCACCAGATCGATGCGCTGGCCGCCGGCCGCAAACCGCAGCCTGGCGCCTGGCTGGGCGCGGTCTGACGGCAACTCTCCCAGGCCCAGCAGATCACCGTAGAAATGCTGCATGGCCTGCGCGCTGCCGGCGCGAAACGCCAGTTGCAGGTGATGGACGCCGCTGATGCTCATGCGCCGCCCTGCTTTGCCGTGCCGCAGCCGCTGGACCGCGCCAGGGCGCCGCCGCGCAGCGCGATGCGCCGCACCCGCATGCGCGCCCGTACCGGTGCGATCAGGTTCCAGCTGGCCGCCGTCGTGGCGATCAGCTGCAATGCGGGCCATTGAGGGGCTGCGGGCTGCGGGCAGGTCTTCATGGGTGTTCTCCTTGCGGCGCCGGACGCTGCCGGCCCCTGCTTACTTGCGGGTATAGATCTGGTCAAAGCTGCCGCCATCGGCAAAGTGCGCCTTGTCCGCCTTGGCCCAGCCGCCAAACGCCTGGTCAATGGTCACCAGCGCCAGCTTGGGGAAGGTACTGGCGAACTGGGCCTTGGCCTTTTCCGAGGTCGGGCGGTAGAAGTTGCGCCCGGCAATCTCCTGGCCTTCGTCCGAATACAGGTACTTGAGGTATTCCTCGGCCACGGCGCGTGTGCCGCGCTTGTCGACCACCTTGTCGACCACGGCCACCGAGGGCTCGGCCAGGATGGAAAGCGAAGGCACGACGATGTCGAACTTGTCGCGGCCGAATTCCTTGAGTGCCAGGAAAGCTTCGTTCTCCCAGGCCAGCAAGACATCGCCCACACCGCGCTGCACGAACGTGATGGTCGAGCCGCGCGCTCCGGTGTCGAGCACGGGCACGTTCTGGTAGAGCTTGCCGACGAATTCCTTGGCCTGGGGCTCGCCGCCGTACTTGCGCTTGGCAAACTCCCAGGCCGCGAGGTAGTTCCAGCGCGCGCCGCCCGAGGTCTTGGGGTTGGGAGTGATCACCTGCACGCCGGGCTTGATCAAGTCATCCCAGTCCTTGATGGCCTTGGGGTTGCCTTTCTTCACCAGGAACACGATGGTCGAGCTGTAGGGCGCGGAGTTGTGCGGCAGGCGTTTTTGCCAATCGGCGTTCACCTGGCCGCCGTTCTTGACCACGGCGTCGATGTCGCCGGCCAGCGCCAGCGTGGCCACATCGGCGTCTATGCCGTCGATGATGGAACGCGCCTGCTTGCCCGAGCCGCCGTGCGACTGCTTGACCGACACCACCTGCCCGGTCTTGGCTTTCCAGTGCTTGGCGAAGGCCTGGTTGTACTCGGCGTACAGCTCGCGCGTGGGGTCGTAGGAGACATTCAGCAGCGTCAAGGACTGGGCCATGGCCGGAGCCGCCGTGAGTGCAAGGCTGGAGGTCAGCGCAAGAAGTACTGGAAACTTGATAAAGTGACGGCGAATTGTCATTTGGGCCTTGATGAAGGTTGCAATCAGCGGTTCTTCGCTGCTGTTTGCATTCTGAAACCAGCCCATCAAAACTTAAACCAATAAGATTTCAGTTCGTTATACCCAAAACATCTGAAGTCTCCACAAGGACCTCTCCCCATGGCACGTACCGTTCACTGCATCAAGCTCGACAAAGACGCTGAGGGCCTGGACTTTCCTCCCTATCCCGGCGAGCTGGGCAAGCGCATCTGGGAAAGCGTCAGCAAGGAAGCCTGGGCTGGCTGGCTCAAGCACCAGACCATGCTGGTCAATGAAAACCGCCTGAACCTGGCCGACGCCCGCGCGCGCCAGTACCTGGCACGCCAGATGGAAAACCATTTCTTCGGCGGCGGTGCCGACGCCGCTGCCGGCTACGTGCCCCCTACCGAGTAAGAAGCTCAGCCCCCGCATTGACGGGGGCACCGGGAGGACGGGATAATCCCATCCTTCTGCGGGAGAGCAAGGCGCCAGGCGCTTTCACCGAAGGCGCAAACTCCCATAATCGCTCAGGTACCCGGAACCGCAGGAATCATTCGCCAACTGGAGAGAAGTCGAGGCTGCGCTCGACTCACCGAAGGGGCAAGCGCTGACCCAGCGCCCAAACTCTCAGGTAAAAAGGACAGCGGGAGAGGCGTGCCAGCACCGTCAGGGACGGACTGGCTTCTACACAAAGTTGTCCTCCGTGCCTTCTCCCCTTGCCGCGCTCCAGCCCCTGGCCACTCCCATCGACACCATGTTGGTGATCTACCTCGTGGCGATCACCGCCGAAGCCATGTCCGGCGCCCTGGCCGCCGGCCGGCGCAACATGGACATCTTCGGCGTCGCCGTGATTGCCTTTGTCACCGCCCTGGGCGGCGGCACCATCCGCGACATGGTGCTGGGCCATTTCCCCATTGGCTGGACCCAGCACCCCGAATACGTCTACCTGGTCATCTCCGCCGGCCTGCTGACCACGCTGATCGCGCGCCATCTGCTGCGCCTCAAGCAGCTGTTCCTGCTGCTGGACGCCATGGGCCTGATCGCGTTTTCGCTGATCGGCTGCAACGTCGCGCTGCAGCTGAACTACCCGCTGGTCGTGGTCATCATCTCCGGCATGCTCACCGGCATCAGCGGCGGTATCCTGCGCGACGTGCTGTGCAACCAGGTGCCCGTGGTGTTCCGGCGCGAGCTCTATGCCAGCGTTTCGCTGGCCGTGTGCGTGCTGTTCCTGGTGCTGCGGGCCTTCGAAGTCAACACCGGCATCAGC
>JAMNYN010000623.1 GCA_023622805.1 Pseudomonadota bacterium
GATCCTGCTGGTGCAAAACAAGACCGGCTACCACCATTTGTGCGAACTGCTGGCCCGCGGCTGGATGCGCAACGTCGTCAAGTCGCAGGCGGTGTTCACCTGGGAATGGCTGCAGGAGCTGGGCGAAGGCCTGATCGTGCTGTCGGGGGCGCAGGCCGGTCCCGTGGGCCAGGCCTTGATGCGCGGCGACGATGCCGGCGCGGCCGCGGTCGCGCGGCGCCTGGCGACCATGTTTCCACATCGCTTTTACATTGAGTTGCAACGCGCGGGTCGCGCCGACGACGAGGCCCATGTGGTCGCGGCGGTGCAACTGGCAGCGCGCCTGAACCTGCCGGTGGTCGCCACCCATCCCATCCAGTTTGCCGGCCCCGACGATTACGAAGCCCACGAAGCGCGGGTGTGCATCGCCGAAGGCGAAATCCTCGGCAACCCCAAGCGGGTGCGGCGCTTTACCCGCGACCAGCATTTCAAGACCACGGCCGAAATGCAGGCGCTGTTCGCCGATCTGCCTTCGGCCTTGCAAAACAGCGTGGAAATTGCGCGCCGCTGCAGCCTGACGCTGGTGCTGGGCGAGCCGCAGCTGCCGAATTTCCCTGTGCCCGACGGCATGACGATGGACACGTTCTTCCGCCAGGAGTCGTTTGACGGGCTGGAAGTGCGGCTGGCCCACCTCTATCGGGACCCGGCCAAGCGCGAGCTGCAGCGTGCACGCTACGTCGAGCGCCTGGAGTTCGAGCTGAACACCATCCTGAAGATGGGCTTCCCCGGCTACGTCCTGATCGTGGGGGACTTCATCAAGTGGGCCAAGAACAACGGCTGCCCCGTGGGGCCGGGCCGTGGTTCGGGTGCGGGCTCGCTGGTCGCCTACGTGCTCAACATCACTGATCTGGATCCGCTGGAATACAACCTGCTGTTCGAGCGCTTTCTGAACCCGGAACGGGTGTCGATGCCTGACTTCGACATCGACTTCTGCCAGTCCAACCGCGACCGCGTGATCGATTACGTCAAGCAGCGCTACGGGCGCGACGCCGTGAGCCAGATCGCCACCTTCGGCACCATGGCCGCGCGCGCGGCCATCCGCGACGTGGGCCGGGTGCTGGACATGAGCTACACGTTCTGCGACGGCATCTCCAAGCTGATCCCGAACAAGCCGGGCCTGCACGTCACGCTCAAGTACCCGCCCAACCCCAAGAAGGAAGGCGACAAGTACACCTATGCGATCGAAGCCGAGCCCATGCTGGCCGAGCGCATCGAAAAGGAAGAGGACGTACGCACGCTGATCGAGATGGCCCAGCGCCTGGAAGGCATGACGCGCAACATCGGCATGCACGCGGGCGGCGTGGTGATCGCGCCAGGCAAGCTCGCCGACTTCTGTCCGCTCTACCAGCAGCCGGGCAGCGACTCGGCCGTGAGCCAGTTCGACAAGGACGACGTCGAGGACATCGGCCTGGTGAAGTTCGACTTCTTGGGCCTGGCCACGCTGACCATCCTGGAAATCGCGCGCGAGTTCATCATGCAGCGCCACAAGGGCCAGGAAGGCTTTGCCTACGAGAACATTCCGCTCGACGATCACCCGACCTACAAGCTGTTCTCCGAAGGCAAGACGGAAGCGGTGTTCCAGTTTGAAAGCCGCGGCATGCAAGGCATGCTGCGCGACGCCAAGCCCAGCCGGCTCGAGGACTTGATCGCGCTCAACGCGCTCTACCGTCCCGGTCCCATGGACCTGATTCCCAGCTTCGTGGCGCGCAAGCACGGGCGTGAAGTGGTCGAGTACCCACACCCCATGGTCGAGAAGGTGTTGGCCGAGACCTACGGCATCATGGTCTACCAGGAGCAGGTGATGCAGACCGCCCAGGTGCTGGGCGGCTACTCGCTGGGCGGCGCCGACTTGCTGCGCCGGGCCATGGGCAAGAAAAAAGCCGACGAAATGGCCAAGCACCGCGAACTGTTCCGCGAAGGCGCGGCCAAGAACGGGCTGAACCAGGAAAAAGCCGACGAAGTCTTCGACTTGATGGAGAAGTTCGCGGGCTACGGCTTCAACAAGTCGCACGCTGCCGCCTATTCGCTGCTGGCCTATCACACCGGCTGGCTCAAGGTGCACTACACGGCCGAGTTCTTCTGCGCGAATATGACCGTGGAAATGGACGACACCGACAAGCTCAAGGTGCTCTACGAAGACGCGCTGAAGATGGGCCTGACTTTCGAGCCGCCGGACGTCAACCGCGGTCGCCACCGTTTCGAGCCCGTGACCGACAAGGTCATCCGCTACGGCCTGGGTGCTGTCAAGGGCGGGGGCCAGGCGGCGATTGAAGCCATCGTGGCGGCGCGCGAAGGCACGGGTACGGGCCCCAAGGGCTCGGAAAAAGGCCCGTTCAAGAGCCTGTTCGATTTCTGCCTGCGCGTGGACCGCGCGCGCCTGAACAAGCGCACGCTGGAAGCCTTGATCAAGGCCGGGGCCTTCGATGCCATCCACCAGAACCGTGCGGCGCTGGTGGCGTCCATCGATACGGCCTTTGAGTTTGCCAGCGCCACCCACGCCAATGCCAACCAGGGCGGCCTGTTCGACATGATGGGCGACGACGCCGTGGGTTCGAGCACGCAGGAGCCGGAACTGGCCGAGCGCCTGCCCTGGGGCATCAAGGAGCGGCTGACGCTGGAGAAGACCGCCGTCGGCTTCTACCTGTCGGGCCATTTGTTCGACGAAGTCGAGACCGAGGTGCGGCGCTTCGTGCGCACGCGCATCGAGGAAATGCGCGACAGCCGCGAGCCCCAGGTCATGGCCGGCATCATCAGCGACTTCCGCGCCATCACCGGCCAGCGCGGGCGCCTGGGCCTGTTCAAGATCGACGACAAATCCGGCGTGATCGAAGCTTCGGCCGATGAGGGCGTGCTCAACGCCCACAAGGAGTTGCTGCGGGATGACGAGTTTGTCGTGGTCAGCGGCCGGCTGCAGCTCGACCACTTCAGCGGCGGCCTGCGCATGAAAGTGCAGCAGCTGTGGAGCCTGGCCGATGCGCGCTGCAAGTTCGGCCGCTACCTGCAGGTCAGCGTGGGCGAGACCATGCCCGATGTGCTGCGCGTGCTCGGGGATTTCCCGGCGCGGCGCGAGGAAACCTCCCAGGGAGAAGTCAATCTGCACGGCTTGCGGGTGCGCCTGGGGCTGCGCTGCGAGTCACCCCAGGGCGCGGCCACGGCCGAGCTGCAGCTGGGCGACACCAGCCGTTTCTACCCCAGCGACGCGGCGCTCGCCGCCTGGACAGCCCAGGCCGGCACGGGCCAGGCGACGGTGGTTTACGAGTGAAAAACGCACAGTTGCGGGGCGGCAACAGCATTTGCTGTCGCCCTGCGCTTGAAATTGATGTTTCGCTTCCCATATGGGGAAGACAAAAGAGCCTGAATGGCTCGCTAGAATGAATTCATGGCAACACAACCACCTTCCATTTCACCCGTAAAGCCTCCCGAGGGGCCGGGCGCAGACGACGCTGGTTCGGTCGTGATGGAGCGGCGTGCGCTACGAGTGCAGCCGCCCAAGATGTACCAGGTGGTCATGCTCAATGACGATTACACCCCGATGGAGTTTGTGATTGCAGTTCTTCAGGAACTGTTCAGCAAAGACAGGGAAACTGCGACACAGATCATGCTCAAGATCCACCTCGATGGACGCGGCATCTGCGGCGTTTATTCGCGCGATGTGGCCGCCACCAAGGTCGATCAGGTGCATGAAGCCGCTCTCAAGGCCGGTCATCCACTACAGGCAACGTTGGAGCCTGTTGAATAAGCTGCAACCGCCCCGATTTATCTCCATAATGAAATCACGCAAGCCCAAAGGAGTCCTTACATGATTGCCCAGGAACTGGAAGTCAGCTTGCACATGGCCTTTGTCGAGGCCCGTCAGCAGCGTCACGAATTCATCACCGTGGAACACCTTCTGCTCGCACTGCTCGACAACCCCAGTGCAGCCGAAGTATTGCGAGCCTGCTCTGCGAGCATCGACGATTTGCGCGCGTCGCTGTCCAACTTCATCAAGGACAACACGCCGCAGGTCGCAGGCAGCGACGAAGTCGACACCCAACCCACGCTGGGCTTCCAGCGTGTGATTCAACGCGCCATCATGCACGTGCAGTCCACGGGCAATGGCAAGAAGGAA
>JAMNYN010000394.1 GCA_023622805.1 Pseudomonadota bacterium
GGCGGTTGCGAGTACTGCGGGGGGCAGCGGCTCACCCACGATGCCGCGGTCCGTGCTGAACAGCGCGCGGCAGTCCTCTGACAGCAGCTCCAGGCTGTAGAGCTGGGAATCTTTTTCCAGGTGGCTTTCGAGCAGTGGCTGGATGCGCGGGTCGTCGTGCAGGTCCATGCCCAGGGACAGATCACCTTCGAGCTCGCCTTTGATATCCAGCAGCGTCAGCTCCAGCTGGGCGCGTTCCAGGGTCTGCAACTCGTGCTGGCGCAAGTGGTTGAACAAGGCCGCGATCAGCAGCACGCCCGCGAGCAGCACCAGCAACCACAGGCCTCCGGCTTCGATCAACGGGCCGGAAAATGCCCGCTCGGGTCTGACAGGGGGTGTGCGTAAGCTCATGTCACAATATTCACGCAAGCGCGCCAGGCCCGTGGTTTGGCAGTGCGTGAACAGCCTCTAGTAGCACTCTGATCCAACGGTTGCTTATGAAGAATCCGGTTCCCTTGCGGTGTGAACTCCATGGCACGGTCCAGGAGTTGCCCGCCTTTTTTGAGCACGTCGAAGCCTGGGCCGATGCATCGGGCGTGCCCTTGGGCTTGGTTGCCAAGCAGGGCCTGATGCTGGACGAGTGGCTGACCAATGTGGCCGTGCATGCCTATGGCGGCAAGGGCGGCCCGGTGACGGTGGAGATCGAGTTTCTGCCGCCGCACAGCTTGCAGTCCGTGGTCCGCGACGAGGGGCCGGCCTTTGATCCGACATGCATCCCCACACCGGATGTGCATGCTTGTCTGGATGATCGCGAAGTGGGCGGTTTGGGCGTGCATTTTGTGCGCAGACTGGCCGATAGATTTCTCTACCGCCGGGATGGCAATTGCAATGAGGTGACGCTGAGTCATTCTTTGCCAGGAAAGAAATAAATCGTTTCTGGCGTTGCAAAGTGTATGTTGCGTGCTGGCATTTTGGAATACCAGAAACCCCCGAGACGCCCCCTTGCCTAGCCTTGGGCAGGCCCCTTCAAACCCTTCTTCGGCCGCTGTTCCGCCATGCTTGAAATTGACGCCGCTGCCCTGATCACGGCCTTGGGCGAAACCATTGGCATTCCCGCCTTGCGATTCGATGCGCAAGGCTGCTGTCGTCTGCTTTTCGACAGCGCGCTGATGGTTGAATTGCGCCACCTGCCGGCGCAGGAACGCTGGCTGTTGTCATGCGCGCTGCGCGGCGGTGCGCCCGATGCGCAAGGCCAGCGCCTGCTGCTGCAGGGCAATTTCTGCGGTGCCGGTTTCGGCGGTGGTTGGGCCGGCCTTGATGCTTCGGGCCAGGCGGTGCTGCACCTGCCGGTGCCGCAAACGCAGGCCAGTGCGGCCGTGCTGCTGGCGGCTGTGGAGTTGCTGCTGTCCCATGCCGAACGCTGGGAAGAACGCTTGCAGGAATCCAGTGCGCCAACGCCGGTGCGTTATCCAACCGCCTGGGCTTAGGCCTAGGCCATGGACATGCCCGAGCCCAGACCCTGCCAGTAACCGCTGACCAGCCCCTGGGGCTTGCGCGCGGCGCGCACGCTGGCGCAGTCTTCCCAGGCGTCCATTTGCACGCTCAGTCCCGCATACACACCGTAGCCCGGTCCGGCGCAGATGTCCGCGTCGGCCTGCAGTGTTTCACCGGCCTTGATGGCACCCTTGGCGGTGATGGCGCCACGGGCGCGAATGCCCCAGTCGGCCTGCAAGTGCTTGCCGCAGTGCACGTCGCCGCCCGCGTCTATGCCGTGGCTGGCGTGGACGTTGCCGTGGGCGGTCAGCGCGCCGCCGCTGCGCAGGCTTTTGGCGCAGCGGATGTCGCCCGCGACCAGCACTTCCTGGCCGATCTGGCCTTCGCCGCTCAGCGTCAGGTTGCCCTTGCAGTCCAGGCCCCAGCCGGTGCGCAGCTTTTCGCAGCTCAGGTTGTCCGCGGTCTCCACGCTCCAGGCGGCCTTGACGGTGCCGCCGGCCAGCAGTGCGCCACCGCAGAAGATCGCGCCGCCGCTCAGAATGTCTTCACCCGCTTCCAGGCGCCCGGCGCGGATGCCGGCGCCGACCTGCAGGTTGCGGCCCACGCGCAGCACGCCGGCGACGCGCACGTCGCCGTGGACGATGACGCTGCCGGCGAACACCAGGGCTTCGGCTTCCAGATGTTCGAGGTGCAGTTCGGCGTCGGTGGGACCGAACTGCGACAGCAGCCAGCAGGCGTCTTCGATGCGCCCGTCGCGCACCAGGTTGTCGAGCAGCAGCTGGTAGTCCTTGCCCTCGTGCTGGTGGCGAATGAACCAGCGAAACCCTGCGGCGCAGGGGCTCTTGGCTTTGAGAAAGTCTTTGGAGAATTCCATGGGGGGTCCCGCGAACAATGGCGCGCAGCGCGTGATGCGCTACGCCAACGTGCAGCCAGGAAGGCGCCCCAGAGGGTTCTGATGTCCTGACATGCTCCATGCAAAGATGCTTGCAATGCAAGCAGCTGTGGGGCCGTGCGGGAAGTCAGGCGGCTTGTGCCGGGGCCTGAGCTTTCCGCACGGCGGCGGAAAGCAGGGCCGTAAAGCCGCAGAGGCTGATGAAGGCCGTGGGAACCTGCCTGCGCACCCGGGCGGCCGACGCGCGCGACTGCACTGCGGGCAGGGCCAGGCAGTGGTCAGCGAACGGGAAAATGGCAGCGGGCATGTAGAAGGGCAGGGAATGTATGGGGCGAATTATCGCATCGCACCCAAGGCCTGTGCAGCTGTCCGGGCTCAGGAAAAACCTATAGCCCGGCCTGCCTCGCGGGCGCGCCACGGTGGCTCCAGCGGGGATTCGTTAACATTGCCATCCCTTTTGACGCCGAGGCCCGAGGGCCTCGCGTTCCAGCGGCCAGGTGCTGCGCAGGCCACCGCCGGCCTGCCCGCGTGCCTGCCGCGCTGATGACGTCGGATCTGAACATGAACCCAACACCTCCCTCCCTCCTGTCGCGCATCGCCATTGCGGTGAGCAGCTTTTTCGCCATTCTGGGCAACGCCAAGCTGGCCAGTGATGTCGCGCGCCTGCGCGGCGGCGAGCGCCTGGCGGCCGATGTGCCGGCGCCGGCGGCGCCCGCGCCCGCGCCCGTAGCGGCGCCAGTGCCCGCTCCCGCGCCGGCAGCGCCGGTGCCTGCGCCGGATACCGCGGCCCTGCAACTGCTGGGCCTGCTGCAGCGCGAAGCGCGCTTTGTCGACTTCGTGCAGGAAGATCCCGCGGGCTACAGCGATGCCGACATCGGCGCCGCGGCGCGCGTGGTGCATGCCGGCTGCCGCAAGGTGCTGGCCGAGCATTTCACGCTGGAGCCGGTGCGCAGCGAAGACGAAGGCAGCCGCGTGACGCTGGCCGCGGGCTTTGATGCCACGGCCGTGCGCCTCACGGGCAATGTCGTCGGCCAGGCGCCGTTCACCGGCACGCTGGGCCACCGCGGCTGGCGCGTCACGGCCACGCGCCTGCCCCAGCTCACCGACCCCAAGGCGGCCAGCGTGATCGCCCAGGCCGAAGTGGAGCTGTGAGCATGGAGACTTCGGAAAATACCGGCCGCTACACCATTGGCATCGATCTGGGCACCACGCATTGCGCCCTGTCCTGGGTCGATACCCAGGCCAGCGACGGCGATGCGGTGGTTCAGGGCGTGCTCGACATTCCCCAGCTGACCGGCCCTGCGGCCGTCGAAGCCAAGCCGCTGCTGCCCTCGTTTCTCTACCTGCCGCATGAAAGCGAACTGACGCCCGGCGACCTGGCCCTGCCCTGGGGCGCGCAGCAGGACTTCGCCGTCGGCGAGCTGGCCCGCGCGCGCGGCGCGGCCACGCCGATTCGCCTGGTGAGCAGTGCCAAGAGCTGGCTGTGCCACCCGGGCGTGGACCGTCGCTCGCCGCTGCTGCCGGCCGATGCGCCCGAGGAAGTGCATCGCATTTCGCCGCTCACGGCGTCCATCCGTTATCTGTCGCATCTGCGCTGGGCCTGGGAGCAGGCGCACCCGGAAGCGCCGTTCGACGCCCAGGACATCACGGTGACGATTCCCGCATCGTTCGATCCCGCGGCGCGTGAACTCACGGCCGAGGCTGCGCGTGCCGCCGGTTTCCAGCATCTGACCTTGCTGGAAGAGCCGCAGGCCGCGCTCTACAGCTGGATCCAGGGC
>JAMNYN010000753.1 GCA_023622805.1 Pseudomonadota bacterium
AGTGGAGGTAGTCCCAGGCCAGAAAGCTGACCAGGACCAGCCAGAAAGCGGCGCGCAGCGTGGTTTGTCGTGTCATGAAGCTGCTCCCTCTCAAAAGCCGAAATGCCGGCGGATGCGCAGGCCGAAGATGGTGCCGACAAAGGCCAGCGGCACCCAGATCCAGCCGTGGATGCTGCCGGTGCTGATGCCCGACAGCATGGCGCCGACATTGCAGCCGAAGGCCAGGCGCGAGCTGTAGCCCAGCACCAGGCCGGCGACCAGGGCCACCACCCATTGCGTGCCGGTCAAGGCCTTGGCCGTGATCGGCTTGTTGGCTGCCACCCACAGGGCGCCGGCCAGGATGCCGATGTTGGTGATGCTGGTCACGTCCAGCAGCACGGTTTCCTGCAGGCGTGCGGCATTGCCGGGCTGGCTCCAGAACCAGTTCTGCGCCAGGTCCACGGTGCCCGTGGCATAGGCCACCTTGGCGGCCCAGAGACCGAAGCCATAGACCACGCCCCAGGGCTGGCCGGCAATCACCAGATTGGCCGTGGCCAGTATGGCCAGCAGCACGGCGCCGACCACCCATTTGCGTCCCCACAGCGGGCGCACAGGGCGCTGCAGCTGGGCGTTGGCCCGGCCTACATACCAGCGCACGCCCACGGCCACCAGGGCCAGTGCCAGCAGCGTGGCGCCCAAGGCCTTGACCCAGCCAAACTGCGAGACCAGGCCCACGGGCGCCACGCGCCCCAGGTCCAGCCACCAGCCCAGGTGCATGGAGCCAACAAAGCTGCCGATGGCGAACATCGGCAGGATGGCCGCATTCATGGGAATGCCCATGCCGGCCTTGTAGAGCGTGCCGCTGCCGCAGCCGTCCGCGATCTGCATGCACAGGCCGAAGACGAAGGCGCCGATCAGCAGGCTGATGCTCGGTGGACCTAGGGCGGCCGTGAGTTCGGGGAAGTGACCCAGCAGCGGCATGGCCAGTGCGGCGGCCAGGGCCAGCAGCAGCAACTGGCCGAAGACGCCGCTGGCGTCCTTGTCCTCGATCAGCATGCGCCAGCCGGTGGTGAATCCAAAGCGCTGGCCGGCCAGCACGGCGCCCAGGCCGATGCCGACGGCAAACAGGGCGGCCTGGCGCACGGAAACAGTCCACAGCAGCCAGGCAAAGAAAACGGCCATCAAGGCCGCGAGGGGAAGACGTTTCATGTCCACCGATCCAATGGGAATTGCAAGAAGAAAGACCGCCTGCGCTGGAAGTGATCAGCGCAGGCGGTGGCAGACGGGTTTATTTGAATTTGCTCTGCCACCACTGGCGCGCATCATAGGCCAGCGAGTCGAAGCGGCTGGGCTGGTTGGCCAGGGCCGGCGTGCCGGGCTGCTGGGTCCAGTCGACCATGGAGCCTGCATACAGCTTGACGTTGGGCAGGCCGGCCATTTCGCTCAGGCCGAACCAGTCGGTCGCGGCCCAGTGGCCGGTGTTGCAGAACGCCACCATGTCCTGGCCGGATTGGCGCTGCACCTTGGCGGCGATCTGCTTGGCAGCGGCGGTGTCGACAAAGATCGAGGTGCCGGGCACGAACCACTGGTTGAAGTCGAGTTGCTGCGCGCCGGGCAGGGTGCCCGACAGCTTGGCGGCCGGGGCGCGCGTCTTGCCTTGGTAGAAGGCGTCTGGGCGCGAGTCGACCAGGGCCGCGTTGCTCAGGTCCAGGTGCTGGCGGATGTCGTCGCGCGTGGCGATGAGTTCGGTGTTCAGCGCGGGCTGCCAGTTGCTGGCCACGATCTTGACGGCGGCGTTGTCCAGCGGTAGCTTGGCGTCTGCCCAGGCTTTCATGCCGCCGTTGACGATGGACAGCTCCTTCAGGCCCAAGGTCTTAAGCGTCCAGTAGACCCGGGCCGAAGCACCGAAGTCCGTGGCGTCGGCGCCTGTGGACACCACCACCGCATGGACGGTGGGCGTGAGGCCCAGCGATTGCATGAGCTGGGTGAGCTTGGAGACGTCTGGCAGTTCGCCCGGATTGGTGGCCGGTCCGCGCCATTGGCCGTAGGGCGCATTCACAGCGCCCGGAATGTGCTGCTGGCCATAGGCCTTGGGGTCGCGGATATCGATGACGCGCACCTGAGCGGCCGCGGGCAGCAGTGCGCTCAGTTGCGCCGGAGTCAACAGGGGCTGGGCCGCGCTGGCCCAGTGGGCTGCGGTCAGCGCCACTGCAAAGGCAAGCATTTTTTTCATGGCAAATCCGAAGTATTCAAGTCAATGACTAATACCTGATTGTCGGTTTTTGCGCCATGCTTGCCAAAGACGGAAATTACGTTAGTTCATGCATTTCGGTAATAAGGGCCTGTTCCAGGCTTGTGCCAACCCCTGGGGGAAACCTTGAACAGGCACTAGCGTGGCCCCACGGACTGCTGCACGGCCTGACTTATCGCCGCCTGCAACTGCGCAGTGCGCAACAGGCTTAGCCCCGTGCTGCTGGCATCGATGGTGGTGCGATTCAGGATGTTCTGACCGTTCAGGCTGTTCTGGACGATGGTGCCTGGGCCCAGGCCGGTGACGGTGCTGACCATGGCCGAGGCCGTGGTGGATGCTGCCGCGGCCGGTGTGGCGACGCCGGCCAGGAAGGTGTTGCCCGGACCGTTCTGCACCAGATTCAGGGCTTGCAACTGCTGCCCCAACTGGGCCGCCTGGGCGGCATTGAGCTGCGCCATCTGGTCCAGCTGCAGGCGGGTTTCGGTGATCAAGGCGCCGTTGATATACAGCGCGCGGGTAATGCCGAGGGTGACGATCAGGCCATCGCCGACGGAAAAACCACCACGCAGGCGGGACAGTGTGGCGTCACCGACAGCCAGCCATGGCTGCTGCTGCTTTGCGGCCGCAATCGTCTGGGCTTGGGCTGGCACGCAGGTCAGCAGGGACAGGCACATGGCCTGAGAGATGAGTGTGTGGCGCATCAAAAGCCTCCGGGACCGTGCTTGGGCAAGGTGATGGCCGTCAGGCTGTCGCGTCCCACACCGTCAAGCAGGGGCGCTCGCGGTGCGGCATGCCAGTCGGCGGCACGGTTGAATTGGGCCAGGTCCATGCGGTTGTGGATCACGAACAGCAGGCGGTTGGGCCAGAGGGCCTCGAAGTCGCTGCGCCACATAGAGCGTGTGCCTTGGGCCGGGTCGCCCAGCAGTACGCGGCCTGCCTCCATTCCCTTGATGACGACGAAATGCTGGTAGCCGTTTTCATTGATCAGGGCGAGCGCGGGGACGCGGGCTTCGACCAGTTTGTCCAAAGGTTGCTCAAACCCGTCGGCAGCCAATCCCAGGCTGGCCAGGTAGCGTTTCATATCGAGGTAGGAGAAGCCTTCGTGCCGGATCTTGTCCTGATCACCGTGGGCATACATGGCTTCAAACACCTCTTGTTCGGTGACGGGTGTACGGTAGTGGTGGGTCAGCAAGGTGGCAATCGCCGCGGACCCGCAGCTGAAGTCGTATTGCTGCAGCAAGGTGCCGGTCAACCGGGACTGGCGCATGCTGACCACCGGGATGGCAACGCCTCCCATGCCGATGGCCGGGAACGGGATGGGCTGCCGCACGGATTGCGCGCTGAGCATCGCGGCATTTCCGGCGGGCTCGGCAAGGACCGGCAATCCCGCGACGCTGGCTGCAAGCACCCAGGCGCATGTCATGCGGGACCGCAGCACAAGAGCAGAAAAACGTGGCAGCAGCATGGCATGGCCTCCGTGCGAAACGCCAGCGCCAGGCCGCAGTTGCAGCCCGCGCCGGGTGTCATTTCATTTGCAGATTCACGATCGTGGCGTTCTGGATGAGCACGTTGGCGCCCGAGTTCTGGATGACCACGGGCATGCCACTCATATTGGCGAACGAGCCGGCATCAATGGTGTTGTTGCCGGTATTGACATGGAAGGCAGAGTTGCCGCTGGTGATGCCGCTTAAGTCCATGTCGTTGTGAACAGCCGTACCACCGCGCAAGCGCTCCAGGGTTTCCTGCGCGACAGGGCGCTGGAACAGGCCACTGGCGCTCGGGTCTTGCGGGGCGAACACAGAGGCTGATTGGGCGTATGCCAATGGGGTCAGCAGGCACCCCATGGCAGCAGCCATAGGTCCTAGCAGATGGTGTCGTTTCATATCAAGCCTCCTGACGGGGCGGGC
>JAMNYN010000768.1 GCA_023622805.1 Pseudomonadota bacterium
GGGACGACAGCCTCGCTGCGGGGCGGCCCTTGCTCGCTGTCCCCTTGCTGGGCCGTGCCAATTGCGTGGGCCTGGGGTAAAGACGGTGATCTGCTGCAAATGAAAAAAAGCGCCGTGAGGCGCTTTTTTTGTGGGTGTTGACCCGGGTTCAGCCATCGACTTTCACGTTGGCTTCCTTGATCACCGTCGCCCATTTGGCGACTTCGGCCTTCTGGAAGGCGGCGACCTGCGCGGGCGACAGTGTCGACGGCTCCATGCCCATGGTCTTCATGCGGGCCTGCATGTCTGGCGTGGCAAGAATCTTGGCGATCTCCTGGTGCAGGCGAGTGACGATGGCGTCGGGCGTGTTGTGGGGCGCAAAAATGGCCTGCCAGGACGTGACTTCGAAGTCTCCCAGGCCCTTGATGCCCGACTCGGCCACGGTGGGCACATCCTTGATCAAGTCCAGGCGCTGCTTGGAGGTCACGGCCAGCGCCCGCAGCTTGCCGCTCTGGATGTGCGGCGCCGCCACCACGGTGGTGTCGAACATCATGTCCACTTGTCCGCCCATCACGTCCTGGATGGCCGGGCCGCTGCCCTTGTAGGGCACATGGGTGAATTTGACGCCCGACTTCCAGGCCAGCATCTCCAGCGACAAATGCTGCGAGGTGCCGGTGCCCGCCGATGCCGAGGACAGGCCGCCGGGCTGTTTCTTCGATGCATCCAGCACGTCCTGCAGCGTCTTGTAGGGGCTGTTGGCCGCCACCACCAGCACCAGGGGGTTGGTGCCGATCAAGGTGATAGGGGTGAAGGACTTGACCGGGTCATAGCCCAGCTTGGGGTACAGGCTCACATTGATGGCGTGCGAGCTGATCGTGCCGCCCAGCAGGGTGAAGCCATCGGGCTGTGCGCGCGCGGCCAGTTCGGAGCCCACGCTGCCGCCAGCGCCCCCTTTGTTGTCGATCACCACGGTCGTGCCCAGCACGGTGCCCAATGGCTGCGCAATCAGCCGGCCCAGCGTATCGGTGGTGCCGCCCGCGGGGAAAGGCACCATGTAGGTGATGACCTTGCCTTTGGGCCAGCTGCTCTGCGCCATCACGGCGGCTGGCAAGCAGGCCAGTGCCAGCGGAGCGGCCGCGGCCTTCAGTAGTTGTCGACGTTGCATGAGGTTTGTCTCCTGGTTGAAAAAATGCCGCCTGTGGGTCCAGGCGTGCGGGGGTTGAAACGACGGGCTTACGCCTCGGTGGTCAGTTGTTCCTGGCGTTCCCACTGTCCGTTGCCGCTGAAACTGGCGCAACCCAGCTCAGAGGCACCGAGGAAGGGCCGCACCTTGGCGGCCCCCCCGAACCGAGGGTGCCGTCCCCCTCGGGGGGAAGCGGGGGCCGGCCATCCGGCGTTAGCCGCTCAGGGGGGGGTTAGGTCACCGGTGCGGGGTTGAACAGCACCAGGGCGTTATGCAGCTTCCAGTGTTCGGCCCAGGTTTTCTTCTTGCCGCTGGCCACGTCCAGCATCAGGCGGAACAGCTCCCAGCCCATGTCTTCTATGCTGGCCTCACCGTCGGCAATGCGCCCGGCATTCACGTCCATCAGGTCGTGCCAGCGCCGCGCCAGGTCGCTGCGCGTGGCCACCTTGATCACCGGGCAGGCTGCCAGGCCATAGGGCGTGCCGCGTCCGGTGGTGAAGACATGCAGATTCATGCCTGCCGCCAGCTGCAAGGTGCCGCAGATGAAATCTGAGGCCGGCGTGGCCGCATAGATCAGGCCTTTTTCGCGCAGCTTTTCGCCGGGAGCGAGCACGCCCGTGATGGGCGTGGAGCCGGACTTGACGATGGAGCCCATGGCTTTCTCCACGATGTTGGAGAGCCCGCCTTTCTTGTTGCCCGGCGTGGTGTTGGCGCTGCGGTCCGCGAGGCCGCGTGCCAGGTAGGCGTCGTACCAGGCCATCTGATCGATCATGGCCTGGGCCACTTCCGGCGTGCTGGCCCGCGCCGTGAGCTGGTCTATGCCGTCGCGCACTTCGGTGACTTCCGAGAACATCACGCTGGCGCCGGCGCGCACCAGCAAATCCGTGGCAAAACCTACGGCCGGGTTGGCCGTGACGCCGCTGAAGGCATCGCTGCCGCCGCACTGCACGCCCACCACCAGTTCGCTCACCGGCACGGTCTCGCGGCGGCGCTGGTTCAGGCGCCGCAAATGCACCTCGGCCTGGCGCACGATGGAGTCGATCATGCTCATGAAGCCCACATGCTCCTCGGCCTGCAGGCAGACCACGTCCAGCGCGGAGTCGGCCACGGGCAGGGGCGGGGCGGCGGACAGGCGCTGCATCGGTAGCAGCGGTACCTCGGAGGGCAGCAAGCGCTCGGGCTGCAGCTTTTCGCAGCCCAGGCTCACGACCATCACTTCGCCGCCGAAATTGGGATTGCTGCTGATGTTGCGCAGCGTGCGGATGGGAATGATGGCGTCGGGCGCGTCAATGGCCACGCCGCAGCCGTAGCTGTGCTCCAGGCCCACGACGTCGTCGACCTGCGGGTAGCGCGGCAGCAGCTCGCTCTTGATGCGCTGCACGGCGGTATCCACCACGCCGGCGACGCATTGCACCGTGGTCGTGATGGCCAGGATGTTGCGCGTGCCCACCGAGCCGTCGGCGTTGCGGTAGCCCTCGAAGGTATAGCCTGTCAGGGGCACCAGGGCGGGCGGCTTGTGCGTGGCCATGGGCAGGCCTTGCAGTTCGGGCGCGGCAGGCATGCGCAACACCCGCTCGTTCACCCAGCTGCCGCGCGGCAAGGCCTTGAGCGCATAGCCGATGACCACGTTGTAGCGCCGCACCTCCGCGCCTTCGGCCAGGTCTTCCAATGCCACCTTGTGGCCTTGCGGAATGGCGTTCACCAGGCGCAATCCATCGGCGAACACCGTGCCGGCAGGAAGGCCGCCATCGTTGGCCACGATGGCCACGTTGTCGGCCGCATGCATGCGGATATAGAGGGGGCTACTCATCGGCTACTTTCCACGGTGATATGTTGTCGTACAACTTAATCGCATTATCATCACGCCCATGAGCACCCTGACATCGGAATTACCCCAAGCCGCGGCATTTTTATTGCCGGCCAATGGCTCTGCGCTGCGCGGCAGAATGGGCCGCGGCAGCCGCAGCCTGGCGAATCTCCTGTCGGAAGAGTTTGGGCACAAGATCCGCCAGGGCCTGCTGAACCAGGGCGACAAGCTCCCCACGGAATCGGAACTGGTGCGCAGTTATGACGTCAGCCGCACGGTGGTGCGCGAAGCGCTGTCCAAGCTGCAGGCCTCCGGGCTGGTCGAAACCCGCCATGGCATAGGCACTTTTGTGCTGGCCACGCGGCAAAGTCCGGGCCTGCTGCTCAACGCCCATGAACTCAGCGAATCGGTGGATGTGCTGGCCGTGCTGGAGTTGCGCATCAGTCTGGAGACCGAGGCGGCCGGCCTGGCCGCGCAGCGCCGCGAGTCCCCGCAGTTGCAGGCCATGCGCGAAGCCTTGCAGGCCTTCGAGCACAACGCCGCCGCCGGCCATGAGACCGTCAGCCACGACCTGGCTTTTCATCTGAGCATTGCGCAGGCCACGGGCAACCAGTACTTCCAGGAGATCCTGCAGCATTTCGGCACGCTGCTGATTCCGCGCAACCGCATTGCCTCCATCCACGCGCCGGCCCGCGATCCGGACTACCTGCGTCGCGTCCACCGCGAGCACGAAGAGATCTACGCCGCCATAGAGCGCCAGGACGCGGACTCGGCCCGCGCGGCCATGCGCATCCACCTGACCAATTCGCGTGAGCGCCTGCGTCTGGCCCAGCGCCTGAGTCAGGCGCCGGCGGCATAGCGCGGGCGGCAGGTCGGGGCGCGGTTTTTTTCAGAATTTTCCGCGTTTACCCCTAGCAATCAGGTCTAGGATTGGCAGAAGTCAAGTTGTATGATGACTGATCACTAAACGGAGACTCCTCATATGCTTCCCCGCTCCCGCTTTCTGTGTTCAGCGCTGGCCCTTGCCGCCATCAGCCTGCTTTCCACGCCTGTGCTCGCGGGCGAAGCCTGGCCCAGCAAGACGATCCGTCTGGTCGTGCCCTATCCTCCGGGCGGCAGCTCCGACATCATTGCCCGCTCCATCGGCCAGTTGATCTCGCAGGAGT